>JADGHA010000043.1 GCA_019689695.1 Micromonosporaceae bacterium
CGGGAGCGTCTGATGTGTATAAGAGACTGGACCCGGGTGGCCGGGACTGCCGCGGGCGCGGGGGCCGTGGCGCCCGCGCCGGGCTGGGCCGAACGGCGCGGGCGGCGCTTGACCGAGCCGGCCCGCACGCCGTACCCGACAAGCACCTTGGTCTCCTCCGCCGCACTCGCCCCGGATGGCGCCGCGCCGCCGTTGGCGCGGGATGACTCCACCGGACCTGAGGACGGCGCCGGACCCGGCGAGCCGTCCGGCTCCGTCTCGATCGCGATGATCGGGGTGCCCACGTCGACCGTTTCGCCCTCGGCGTGGAAGATCGCCTCGACCCGGCCGGCCCACTTCGCGGGGATCTCCACCGCGGCCTTGGCCGTCTCCACCTCCACGATCGGCTGGTTCAGCTCGACCATGTCGCCGACCGAGACCAGCCACTTGATGATTTCGCCCTCGGTCAGGCCCTCGCCCAGGTCGGGCAGCTCGAAGTGCTTGATCGACGACATCCTCACCACCCGAAGGTCCGGTCGACGGCGTCCAGCACCCGGTCCAGGTCTGGCAGGTAGGCCTCCTCCAGCCGGGCCGGCGGGTACGGGGTGTCGAACCCGGCCACCCGCAGCACGGGAGCCTCCAGCGAGTAGAAGCACTCCTCGGTGACCCGGGCCGCGATCTCCGCGCCCAGCCCCAGGTTGCCCGGCGCCTCGTGTACCACCACGCAGCGGCCGGTGCGCCGCACCGACCCGTACACGGGATCGAGGTCGAGCGGGGAGAGCGAGCGGAGGTCGATGACCTCGAGTGACCTGCCCTCCTCCGCCGCGGCGGCGGCCGCGTCGAGCGCCGTGCGCACCATCGGCCCGTACGCCAGGACGGTCGCGTCGGTGCCAGGGCGCACCACCCGCGAGGCGTGCAACGGGTACGCCTCGCTGAGCGAGGAGTCGAGGTCGACCTCGCCCTTGTCCCAGTACCGCCGCTTGGGTTCGAAGAAGATCACCGGGTCATCCGAGGCGATCGCCTGCTGGATCATCCAGTACGCGTCGCCCGCGGTGGCGCAGGCGACCACCTTCAGTCCGGCGGTGTGCGCGAAGTACGCCTCCGGCGACTCGGAGTGGTGCTCCACCGCGCCGATACCACCACCGAACGGGATCCGGATGACGATCGGCAGCCGGACCCTGCCCTGTGAACGGAAGTGGATCTTGGCTACCTGGCTGACGATCTGGTCGTACGCCGGGTAGACGAAGCCGTCGAACTGGATCTCGCAGACCGGGCGGTACCCGCGCATGGCCAGCCCGACCGCGGTGCCGACGATGCCGGACTCGGCGAGCGGCGTGTCGATGACGCGGTCCTCACCGAAGTCCTTCTGCAGGCCGTCGGTGATCCGGAAGACGCCGCCCAGCTTGCCGATGTCCTCGCCCATCAGAATGACCTTGGGGTCGCGGTCCAGCGCCTTGCGCAGGCCCGCGTTGATCGCCTTGCCCAGGCTCATCGTCTCCGTCACCGCAGGCTCCCCTCGAACGAGTCCAGGTACTTCGCGTACTGGTCGCGTTGCGCGTCCAGTTCGGGCGAGCCGTGCGGGTAGACGTGGTCGAAGATCTGCAGCGGATCGGGATCGGGCATCGCGAGTACGCGCTCCCGCAGGCGCAGGGCGACCTGCTTCGCCTCATCCTCGACCTCGGCGAAGAAGTCGTCGTCGGCGAGCTGCTGCTTGGTCAGGAAGGCACGCATCCGGGCGATCGGGTCCTTGGCCTGCCACGCCTCCACCTCGCTGGCGATCCGGTAGCGGCTCGGGTCGTCGTTGGTGGTGTGCGCACCCATCCGGTAGGTGTACGCCTCGATGAAGGTCGGCCCCTGGCCGTGCCGGGCATTGTCCAGCGCGGTCCGGGTCACCGCGTAGGTGGCGAGCACGTCGTTGCCGTCCACCCGCACGCCGGGGAAGCCGAACCCGGCCGACCGCTGGTAGAGCGGCACCCGCGTCTGGCGCTCGATCGGCTCGGAGATGGCGTACTGGTTGTTCTGGCAGAAGAAGACCACCGGCGCGTGGAACACGCTGGACCAGACGAACGCCTCGCTGACGTCGCCCTGGCTGGTGGCGCCGTCGCCGAGGTAGGCGATGACCGCCTCGCCGTCGTCGCTGCCCACCTTGCCGTCCTTGGCGATGCCCATGGCGTACCCGGTCGCGTGCAGGGTCTGCGCGCCGATGACGATGGTGTACATGCTGCACCGCAGCTCGGCCGGGTCCCAGGCGCCGTGGTCGACGCCGCGGAACAGGCCGAACGGCATGATCGGGTCGATCCCGCGGCAGTACAGCACGCCGTGCTCGCGGTAGGTCGGGAAGGCCATGTCCTGTGGCCGCAACGCCCGGCCGGAGCCGATCTGGGCTGCCTCCTGGCCGAGCAGGCTGGCCCAGATGCCCAGCTCACCCTGGCGCTGCAGCGCGGTGCCCTCGGCGTCGAGGCGGCGGACCACGACCAGGTCCCGGTAGAGGCCGCGGTACTCGTCGTCGGTCAGATCGATCGAGTACTCCGTGCCGCTGGAGTCATACGCGCGCTCGATCCGATCGCCGTCAGGGGTTAGGAGCTGTACCAGCTCCGTTGGGGGTGCGCCCTTCGCCATCCGTGTCTCCCTCTGGTGTGTGCGCCGGCTGGGGGTCTCCCGACCCGCGCAACGTCTAGCCCGCCGGCGGATGCCGGCGGTCCAGCTCGGCGCCGCGGGCGCGCCGTCGGCGCTGAGCTGACTCGGCGCCCAGTTGGGTCTGGGCACCGCGCCCGGGCCCGTGCCTGGCCCCGGTGGGGGTTGCCGCACGGGTTGATCCGGTCCGGACGGAACCGGATCGCCACCGACGAGCTTGCGGGCCGGGCAAGCTCGGCGGCGGAGCGCCGGCTGCGGATCGCCACCGCCGCGGCGGTGCGCGGAGGTCGCGGCGACGCTGCCGACAGGACCATATTCCCAGAGAGAGTCGCCTGCGCCACACCTCGGTCGGCGCGCGAGCGAATTATCTAGTTAGTTGTAATTCGCACCTAAAACCTGCGTTTTAGGAATGGGAATCCGTTCACGTTGCCGGAGCGCGCGGTCACGGTTCCGCCACAGCTAGGGCGCACAAGCCAGGTGCTCTGCAAGGGCCAGCCCTTGCGCCCTGGTCAGCGGCGGGCGAGGACGAGCAGGGCCGCCGGTGCCAGTACCCCGGCGAGGAGCGAGACCAGGCTGAGCGAGTAGGAGACGCCGGCCAGCCCGCCCCGGTGCACGGCATGGAACGCCAGGTGTAGCGCGGAGAAGACGATCACGCCGAGCAGCACCACGGTGGTCACCCGGCGGTCGCCCAGCGCGGCCGCGGCGAGCAGCAGGACGCCGAGGGTGGCGAAGGTGGCGCCCAGGTCTGTCACCAGGTGCTCGTTGAACGGCGGGTAGGCGGCCGTCCAGCGCTGCCCGAACCCCGGGAACGTGTCGAAGAACCATCTCGGCGCGGCGGCCGCCATGACACCCCAGGACAGGTGCAGCATGCCGAGCAGCGCCAGCCCGCCACGGAGTACCGCCCGGGTCATCGCTGCCGGGCCGGAGCAGAGCCGCGCGCGGCGGCCAGCGCCTCCCGCGCCTCGGCGTACCGGTGCAGCACCTGCCGCACCGGCGCAACCACGTACTCCCGCCCGACCTCGGCGACCGCGAACCGCAACACCCGGTCCGCCCGGACGCCGGCCCGGCGTGCGGCGAACCCGACCACGGGGCGCAGCAGGACGGTGACCAGCAACCCGCCGAGCACGCCGCCGACCAGCAGTGCTACCGGCAGGGGGAGACCGCCGGCCGCCGGGTACGCCGCGGTGGAGAGCACGAGGGCGCGCAGTATCGCGCCGACCGCCAGCCAGAGCACCCCGAACAGGGCCGCCGCTGCGGCCAACCACTGGATCGCCGCGGCCACCCACCACCAGCGCGGGCTGCCCAGTACGTCCGGCACCGTCCGGCCCACCGCGCGGTCCAGCGCGTCCGGCAGGTCCGCCAGCCGGGACCTGGCCGCCCTGGTCACCGCCGCCGACCACGGCTCGGGCAGCTGCGCTCCGGCCCGGTCGGCCAGGCCGCGGACCGCCATGCCGAGGGCGGAGTTCTGCGCCGGCTCCACCGGCGGCACACCGGTGGCCCGGGGCGGCCGGTCGGGGGAGGACCATGCGTTCCAGGTGGCGCGTCCGGCCGGCCCGGCGCCCGCCGCACCGGCGCCCGCCGGTGCACCGGAGCGGGCCGCCGCGCCGGAATGGTCGGCTCCGGTCGCCAACGGCGCAGCCGGCAGTGACTTGAGGCGGAGCCGGCGCCACGGATCGGCCCGCAGCCGCCGCAGCAGCCGGGCCGGCAGCCAGCCCATCGTGGCGTCGGCCCGGTCCCGGTACGCCCGTTCCGTCGCGGCGACCATCGCCGGTACGCCGGCCGTGGTGGCGAGCGCGTTGGTGAGCATCCGAACGCTGCCGCGGTCCACCGCGTCCTCGGCCACCGGCGGCCCGACCAGCCCGGCCAGCCCGGCAGCCACGTTCGCCACGTCCCCGGCGAGCCGGCGCAGCGCGGCCTGCCGGGCGGCTACCTCCCGCTCCAGCAGCTCGTGCAGCTCGGCCAGCGCCTGCGGCTGGTGGGCCGAGGTGGCCAGGGTGGGCACCTCGGCCAGCCCGTCCTCGTCCAGCAGCCGGCGCAGGTCGGCCAGGCAGCGTCGTACGTCGTCCGGGGCCAGCCGGTCGGCCTGGTTGAGCACCACCACGGTCACCTCCCCGTGCCGGCGGAACTGGCGCAGGTAGTGGTCGTGCAGCACGTTGTCCGCGTACTTCTGCGGATCCACCACCCAGACCACCAGGTCCACCAGCCCCAGCAGCCGGTCCACCTGCACCCGGTGCGTGCGTTCCAGCGAGTCGAAGTCGGGCAGGTCCAGCAGGATCAGGCCGTGCAGCCGGGCCTCGTCGTCGCCGTCCAGCGCGCTCTCCCGGGCCAACCGGTGCCGCGGCAGTACGCCGATCCAGTCCAGCAGCGGCCCGGCATCCTCCAGCGGTCCCCAGACCAGGGCGTACACCTCGCCGGTGGTCGGCCGCCGGACGCCGACCGGGGAGAGGTAGAGCCGGGCGAGCGCGTTGAACAGGCTGGACTTGCCGCTGCCGGTCGAGCCGGCCAGCGCCACCACGGTGTGCCCGCCGGAGAGCGCGAGCCGGTCACCGGCCCGTTCCAGGAGGGTGTGCGCGGCGACCAGCCGGTCGTCCGGGACGATGCCGTCGGCGGCGCGCAGGAAGCGCTGGACCGCGGTGAGCCGGTCGATCAACGCGGTGACGTCGGCCACCTCGCTCCCGGCCCGGTCCAGAGTGCCGGTCAACCTTCCTCCTCGCTCATCCTCGCCCTCGGCGGCAGGGCCAGCTCGACCGGGTCCGTGCCGGTGGTCAGCGCCGCTGCCCGCCGCGCCCGTTCCACCTGCTCGCCGGCCTCCCGCAGCCGGTCCGCCGACGCCACGCCGAACCCGTACGTGGGCAGCAGCCGCAGGAAGCGACCGGCCTCCGCGTCCAGCAGCTGGTCCACCCTGGCCAGCAGATCCTCGCGGGCCTTCTGCACCAGAGCGCGGATGGACTCGTCGCCGAAGACCAGGTCGAGCACGTGCTGCGCGGCGACCGTGCGGCCGTCGGCGACGGTCAGGTCCAGCTCGTCCGCGGCGGCGGCCGATGTGGACATCCCCACCATCACCAGCAGGCTCGTGGCGGTGTTGGCGTATTCGGTGCCGCTGGCCGCCGCTCCGCTGCCGGCTGCCGCGTCGACCAGCGCGGACAGGCCCTGCCGCCAGTCGCGGACCAGCCGTTCGACCCGCCGTGCCAGGTCGCCCGACGGGTGGGCCAGGTCGGGCCGCGCCAACGCCGCGCCGCTGGGGTGCGCCTGCCAACCCGCGTACGCCTGCTCGGCGCCGTCGGCCGCCGCGGCCTGTACGAGCGCCGCCACTGCCGATTCCAGGGCGGCCCGCAGCGCCTCTCCCGGCGCCCGCCGCCGGGAAAGGGTGGCCACCACCCGGTCCAATGCCCGGCCACTGCGCGCCTTGAGAACGCGTATCAGCTCGCCGGTGCCGACGAGCTCCCGCCACCGGGCGAGCACCTCACCACGCAGCAGGGTGCCGTCCCGCAGGCCGCGGTCGACGCGGGCCCGCGCGGCGCGGTACGCCGCCCCGGCCCGGTCGGTCAGCACCCTGGTGGCGGCCGCCTGCTCCTCGGCGGCCTCGGCCAGGCCCGCCACGATCGGCTCGATCGTGGCCAGGGCGCCGTCCACGGTCTGCCGGATCACCGCGGCGCGGACTGTCTCGTCCCCGGCCAGGCCGGCCAGCCAGGCGGCGATGGGTGCGACCACCTCCTCGGCGAGCAGCCCTTGCCCGTCCAGCGCCGCCTCCGGCAGTACGAACAGCGGGACGCCGCGGAAGCCGTGGACGCCGAGCAGGTCGGTCAGGTGGGGGACGACCTCGTCGGCCGCCGCGGGTGGAACACGGTCGAGGACGAGGGCGACCGCCGTCCCCCGGTATGCGGCGGTGCGCAGCAGCTCCCACGGGACGGCGTCGGCGTACCGGGCGGCGCTGGTCACGAACAGCCACAGGTCGGCAGCGGAGAGCAGCTGCGCGGCGAGCTTCCGGTTTGTGGCGACCACCGAGTCCACGTCTGGCGCGTCGACCAGGGCGAGCCCGGGGGTGAGCGCGGGCGCCTCGACCAGGCGTAGCGTGTGCGGATCGTCCCCGGGCTTGGCCGTGCGGCTCAGGCCGGGCAGCAGCCGGCCGTGCCGGAACCACGCCGCGTCGGCCGGGTGGGACACCAGGACCGGCGCGCGGGTGGTCGGCCGCAGTACGCCGGCCGGGCTGACCGGTGCCCGGACCAGGCTGTTGACCAAGGTGGACTTGCCGGCGCCGGTGGACCCGCCGACCACCACCAGCAGCGGCGCGTCCAACCGGGCCAGCCGCGGGAGCAGGTAGTCGTCGAGCTGGTCGACCAGCGCCGCGCTGGTGCGGCGGGCCTGCTCGGTGCTCGGCAGCACCAGCGGGTAGGTGCAGCTGAGAAGCTCGGTTCGCAGCTTGCGGAGGGCGAGGGCAAGATCTCCGATGTGCCCGGGGACAGCGAGGGCCTCAACCTCGGCCGGGGGCCGGCGGGGCCGCCCAGCAAGGGGTCCCGCCGCCGCCTGGGAAGGCTGGTCCGGCGCGTCCATGGCGGGCGTGTCCACGGCCGGGGCGGACTGGTGCCTGTCTATCGGCACCGATCCGTTCCGATCGGGGAAGTCGGTTCGCGGGACAGCTGTCATCCCCTCTGCCGGATCGGTCACCGTCGGGGTCGGCGCCGCGGCAGCCACGGTCTTCGGCCCGCTCTCCGCCGGTGCGGCGGATTGAGTTTCGCCGTTGTGGGCGACAGCGGGCTGGCCGTGCGTCGTCACGGCAACAGCCTAAGTGCTGATCGTCCGTCGCGGCGCGCGGAGAAGTTCGTCGATCTAGATATACCACCACAAACCGGAATCCCGTCGCCGGCTCGGCCAAGGTTGCGTGTGACCGGCTCAATCTTTCCTTGACTCTGCCCTGGCCCGTGTCATCATTGAGTCCGGTCCGCTCAACTTGGGTGGGCCACCAGATGCTGGTCTGGCGGGCGGCGACCCGCCGCGACGCCGGCCGGCACCGGGGGACAACTGCTCACCTGGAGGAACACGAACATGGCACGTGCGGTCGGCATCGACCTCGGGACGACCAACTCGGTGGTCAGCGTTCTCGAGGGTGGCGAGCCCACCGTCATCGCGAACGCCGAGGGGTCGCGGACCACCCCGTCGATCGTCGCGTTCGCCAAGAACGGTGAGGTGCTCGTCGGTGAGGTTGCCAAGCGCCAGGCGGTGACCAACCCGGACCGGACCATCCGGTCGGTGAAGCGGGAGATGGGCACCAAGTGGTCGATCGACATCGACGGCAAGCGGTACACCGCGCAGGAGATCTCCGCGCGGGTGCTGATGAAGCTCAAGCGGGACGCCGAGTCGTACCTCGGCGAGCAGATCACCGACGCGGTGATCACCGTGCCGGCGTACTTCAACGACGCGCAGCGCCAGGCCACCAAGGAGGCGGGCGAGATCGCCGGCTTCAACGTGCTGCGCATCGTCAACGAGCCCACCGCCGCCGCGCTGGCGTACGGCCTGGACAAGGGCTCGAAGGAGCAGACCGTCCTCGTCTTCGACCTGGGCGGCGGCACCTTCGACGTCTCCCTGCTGGAGATCGGCGAGGGGGTCATCGAGGTCAAGGCCACCAGCGGCGACAACCACCTGGGTGGTGACGACTGGGACCAGCGGATCATCGACCACCTGGTCAAGACCTTCCGCGGCCAGCACGGCATCGACCTGTCGCAGGACAAGATGGCGATGCAGCGGCTGAAGGAGGCGGCCGAGAAGGCCAAGATCGAGCTGTCCGCCGCTACCACCACCAACATCAACCTGCCGTACATCACCGCCGGCTCGTCCGGCCCGCTGCACCTGGACATGTCGCTGAGCCGGGCCGAGTTCCAGCGGATGACCCAGGACCTGCTGGACCGCACCAAGGGCCCGTTCGAGCAGGCGATCAAGGACGCCGGGATCAAGGTCTCGGACGTCGACCACGTCATCCTGGTCGGCGGCTCGACCCGGATGCCGGCCGTGTCCGACCTGGTCAAGCAGCTCACCGGCAAGGAGCCGAACAAGGGCGTCAACCCGGACGAGGTGGTTGCGGTCGGCGCGGCGCTGCAGGCCGGCGTGCTCAAGGGCGAGGTCAAGGACGTCCTGCTGCTGGACGTGACCCCGCTGTCGCTGGGCATCGAGACCAAGGGCGGCATCTTCACCAAGCTGATCGAGCGGAACACCACGATCCCGACCAAGCGCTCGGAGATCTTCACCACCGCGGACGACAACCAGCCGTCCGTGCTCATCCAGGTGTTCCAGGGCGAGCGGGACATCGCGGCGTACAACAAGAAGCTCGGCACGTTCGAGCTGACCGGCCTGCCGCCGGCGCCGCGCGGCGTGCCGCAGATCGAGGTCACCTTCGACATCGACGCCAACGGCATCGTGAACGTGCACGCCAAGGACCTGGGCACCGGCAAGGAGCAGAAGATGACCATCACGGGCGGCTCGGCGCTGCCCAAGGAGGACATCGAGCGCATGATGCGGGATGCCCAGGAGCACGCGGAGGAGGACCGGCGCCGGCGCGAGGAGGCGGAGACCCGCAACCTCGCCGAGCAGCTGCAGTGGCAGACCGAGAAGTTCCTCGCGGAGAGCGGCGACAAGCTGCCGTCCGACGCGAAGACGGAGCTGAACGACGCGCTCGGCGAGCTGCGCAGCGCGCTCGGCGGCACCGACATCGACAAGATCCGGTCCGCGCACGAGAAGCTGGCGCAGGCTTCGCAGAAGGCCGGTTCGCTGCTGTACGCGCAGGCGGGCGGCACGCCCGGCGGGCCGGGTGCGGGCGCTGGGGCGTCCGGGAACCCCGGGTCCAGCGGCGGCCAGACGGGTGCCGACGACGTGGTGGACGCCGAGATCGTCGACGAGGACGACAAGAAGTGACGATGCCAGAGGTGCCTGTCCCCCTGCGGGGACGCTCGGGGCCAGGCACCTTTGCTAGTGAGGTGGATCGGTGACTGAGCGAGACGGTTCCACGCCCGCGGAACAGCCGGGCGCAGAGCCGTCGCGGGAACGGGTCGTGATCCGGGACCGCCGGAAGATCGACCCGACTGGCGCGACGAGCACTTCGAGCGAGTCCGGCCGGCAGGGCCGGCCGGGCCCGTCCGCCCGTTCCGCAGGCAAGCCGCGGACCGCGGACCGCGAACCGGAGGCCGCGGGCGGCTCGGCCGGGCCGGCGGCCGGAGGGAACACCGGAGATGACTCGGGCGCCGGAGTCCGGCAAGCTGGGCACGGCAAATCCGAGGGGAAGCGGACCGGACCCGAGGGCACGCCCGCCGAGCCCGAGGTCGCCGGTGGCGAGCCCGCAAAGGGCGGCGACGAGTCGACGGAGGGTGCTGTGCGGGAGTCCGCTGGACTCGACGAACGGACCGCCGAGGCGGCGGAGACTGCGCAGACCGCGGCCGCTGCGGAGACCGCAGAGACTGCGGAGACAGCGGAGACGGTGCACGCCGCCGAGACCGGCGAGGCCGCCGGGGACGCGGCGCTCGGCCCGCTGGGCGCCGAGCTGGAGGCACTGCGTGCCGAGCTCGACGAGCGGACCCGTGACCTCCAGCGGGTCACCGCCGAGTACGCGAACTACCGCAAGCGGGTCGATCGCGACCGCGGACTGGTGGCCGAACAGGCGACCGGCGCGGTGCTCAGCGCGCTGCTGCCGGTGCTGGACGACCTGGACCGGGCCCGCGAGCACGGCGACCTGGTCGGCCCGTTCGCCGCGGTGGCCGAGCAGCTGTCCGGTGCGCTGGCCAAGTTCGGCCTGAGCGCCTTCGGTGAGAAGGGTGACCCGTTCGACCCGACCCGGCACGAAGCGGTGGCGCACCTGACCTCGGCCGAGGTGACCGAGCCGACCTGCGTCGAGGTGATGCGGCGCGGCTACCTGCTGGGCGACCGGCTGCTGCGCCCGGCCCTGGTCGCGGTCGCCGACCCGGAATAACTGGCAACGATCAGCGTTGATCAAGGAGATCTTTCCGGCAGGCCGAGGCCGGATCTGACCGATCTTCCTGATCGATGAGCAGGCGGAAGGAGGTGGACGGGTGAGCTCGAAGGACTGGCTGGAAAAGGACTTCTACACGGTTCTCGGCGTACCGAAGTCCGCCTCCACCGACGAGATCAAGCGGGCGTACCGCAAGCTGGCCCGGGAGCTGCACCCGGACCGCAACCCAGGCAACAAGGAGGCCGAGGAGAAGTTCAAGGCCGCCTCCGAGGCGTACGACGTGCTCTCCGACGAGCGTCGGCGCAAGGAGTACGACGAGATGCGCGATCTCTTCGGCTCCGGCGCGTTCCGGCGCGGCGCCCGCGGTGGTGACCCGGGCGGGTTCCCGTTCGGCATGTCGGACCTCTTCGAGGGGGTCAACCGCGGCGCCGGCCGGTTCGGCGGCACCGGCGGCTTCTCCGACCTGTTCAGCTCGATCTTCATGGGCGGCGGCGCTGGCATGCGCCGTGGGCCCGCCCGCGGTCGGGATGTCGAGGCGGAGGTCACGCTCGACTTCGCCGACGCGGTTCGCGGCGTCACGCTGCCGCTGACGCTGCGGGCGCCCGGGGTCTGCGATACCTGCCAGGGCAGCGGCGCCAGGCCGGGCACCCGGCCCCGGATCTGTCCGCAGTGCGCCGGCTCCGGCCTGATCACCCGCAACCAGGGGTCGTTCAGCTTCTCCGAGCCGTGCCGCGAGTGCCAGGGCGTCGGCTCGATCGTGGACGAGAAGTGCCCGGAGTGCCGGGGCACCGGTGGCGTCACCAAGACCCGGACGCTGAATGTCCGCATCCCGCCGGGCGTTTCGGACGGGCAGCGGATCCGGCTCGCCGGCCGCGGCGAGCCGGGCGATCGCGGCGGCCCGGCCGGCGACCTGTACGTGCTGGTGCAGGTCCGCCCGGATCCGCTGTTCGGCCGCACCGGCCAGGATCTGACGCTCACCGTCCCGGTCACCTACCCGGAGGCGGTGCTCGGGGTGGATCTTCGAGTACCCACATTGGACGGTGCGGTGACCGTGCGGGTGCCACCCGGTACGCCGAGCGGGCGGACCCTGCGGGTACGCGGCAAGGGCGTGCCCAGCCGCAACGGCAAGGCCGGCGATCTGCTGGTCACTGTGGACGTGACGGTGCCGAAGACGCTCTCCGACGAGGCGCGGGCGGCACTGGAAAAGTTCGCCGCGCAGGTGCCGCCCGCACCGCGGGAGCACATTGAAACGCTGGCACGCAGAGCGGCACGCCAGGGCGGGTAGGAGAGCCGTCGCCATGAATGAGTTCTTTTCGATGGAGCAGGCGTCCGACGCGAAGGTCCTGATCATCTCGGTGGCCGCTCGGATGGCCGGCATGCACCCGCAGACGCTGCGGCAGTACGACCGGCTCGGCCTGGTGCAGCCCGGCCGGGCGGCCGGCGGCGGCCGGCGCTACAGCGTGCGCGACGTCGCCCTGCTGCGGGAGATCCAGCGGCTGAGCCAGGAGGACGGGGTCAACCTGGCCGGGATCAAGCGGATCATCGAACTGGAGCAGCTCACCGCCAGCCTGCAGCAGCGGGTCGCCGAGCTGGAGGCGGCGTTGGACGAGGCGTACCAGCAGCTGGCGCAGCTCACCGGAGCGCAGGCTGCCGGGCCGGCGATGGAGGCGACCGCACCGTACCCGCGCGGCGCCCTGGTGCCGACCGCGCGGACATCGACGGCGCTGGTGGTATGGCGCCCACGCCGCGGGTCCGACCGCGGCGGGCGGCAGGGCCGCTGAGCGAATCCGCGGCCCGGTGGCCGGGCCCGCGGAGTCGGTTCAGCCGAGCCGGCGGGGGTTGCGTACCAGGCCGCCCTCGCACCAGTCGTGGTAGTCGAACAGTTCCTTGCGGGCCAGCAGGGTGCGGGTGTTGTGTGCCCAGATGGCCATCATCTCGTCGCCATGCTCCTCGGCCTGCTCCACCAGCTTGCGCAGCCGCCGCTTCGGGTGCGCCTCGAAGTTGGTGCGGATGCCGTCGGCGGCGTAGATGTACAGGCAGTGCAGCGCGAACCGGCGGGCCGGGCAGGCCGGATCCATGGCGAGCTCGAACAGCGTGCCGATCAGGTGGTCGCCGGAGACCAGCAGGTCCCAGTCGGGGGGCATGGCGTGCAGCGGCACCGAGTCCGGCTGGTACGCCCAGGCGCGCAACTCAGCCGGGGTGGGGTCAACCGGATTCCCGAAACCGCGAAACCCGGTCTCTTGCACGCTCACGTCCGCCCCCTACCGCCCTCGTGGAGCGCGCAGCCGTCACACCTGCGCAACGGCTGCAACCCGGACACAGCTCGGGTGGCGCCAAGGTAACCCGTACGGTCTGCCGGCGGAAGAGGCGCGGCTGCGTTATCACCAAGCCGTTATGTCCGGGCTCATTCGTGTGCCTGGACCGGGACGGAGTCAGGGGCGCCGGCCGGGGCCTGGGTGGCCGGCGCCAGGCTGGTGACGAGCCGGCTGCGCACCCGGCGCTTGAACCACCGGGTGTCGGTCACCCGGGCCAGCATCGGCCCGGTCACCACGGTGATCAGGACGTACGCCGTGGCGAGAGGCGCCAGCCTCGGCTCGATACCGGCGCTCACCGCCAGCCCTGCGATGACCACGGAGAACTCGCCGCGCGGGGAGAGCGCCAAGCCGGCCCGCCACCGGCCGGGCATGCCGATCCCGGCCCGCCTCGCGGACAGATACCCGGTCAGCACCTTCGTCACGATGGTGACCACGGCGAGCGCCAGCGCCGGCAGCAGCACCGGCGGCATGTCGCTCGGGTTGGTGCTGAGCCCGAAGAAGACGAAGAAGACCGCGGCGAACAGGTCGCGCAGCGGGGCGAGCAGCTCGGTCGCCTGGTGGGCGACCGGCCCGGACAGGGCGATGCCGACCAGGAACGCGCCCACCGCCGCGGAGACCTGCAACCGCCCGGCGACGCCGGCGACCAGCAGGGTCAGGCCGAATACGCCGAGCAGCAGCGCCTCCGGGTCGCGAACGGAGAAGACGGCGGAGATGGCGTGCCCGAACCGGATGGCGGCCACCAGCACCAGGAGCACCGTGCCGACCGCGATGACGATGGTCAGCGCGCCGCCGGCCAGCCCGACGCCGGCCAGCACGGCGGTCAGGATCGGCAGGTATAGGGCCATCGCCAGGTCCTCGATGACCAGGATGGACAGGATGGTCGGGGTCTCCCGGTTACCGAGCCGGCCCAGGTCGCTGAGCACCTTGGCGATCACGCCGGAGGACGAGACCCAGGTGATGCCGGCGAGGGTCAGCGCGGCGACCGGCCCCCAGCCGAGCAGCAGCGCGAAGGCGGCGCCGGGCACCGCGTTGAAGATCCCGTCTAACAGGCCGGCCGGCGCGGAGCGGCGCAGGTTGCTGACCAGCTCGCTGGCGGAGTACTCCAGGCCGAGCATGACCAGCAGCAGGACCACGCCGATCTCGGCGCCGACGGCGATGAACTCCTCGCTCGCCGACAGCGGCAGGATGCCGCCCTGGCCGAAGGCGAGCCCGGCCAGCAGGTAGAGCGGTATCGGGGACAGGCCGATTCGACGACCGAGCCGGCCGATGATGCCGAGCGCGAGCAGCAGCGCCCCAACCTCGATCAGCAGGGTGGTCGTGTCGTGCACGGGTGCTCAGCCGCCCGGTCCATCGCTGGCCAGAATGGCGGTGAGCTTGTCCAGGCCGTTCCGGGTGCCGACGGCGACCACCACGTCACCGGCCTCGAAGACGAAGTCCGGCTTCGGCGAGGGGATCACCTGGCTCTCGCGCAGCACCGCCACAATGGAGACGCCGGTGCGGGTGCGGGCCCGGGTGTGGCCCAGCGGGCGTCCCGCGTACGGGGAGCCTGGCGTGATCGGCACCTGCTCGGTGAGCAGCCCCGCGGCCTGCTGCCGAAGGTCGGCGAGCTGGCCGAGCATCAGCGAGGCGCCCAGGATGTCGGCGAGGGCGGCCGCCTCGTCGTCGGTCAGGGCGATCGACGCCGCGCAGGAGTCGGGGTCGTCCGGGTCGTACAGCACGAGGTCGCGCCGCCCGTTGCGGTGCGAGACCACGCCCAGCCGGCGGCCGGTCTCGGTGACCAGGTCGTGCCGCACGCCGATGCCCGGCAGCGTGGTCTGTTCCACCCGTACTTGCACTGGGCAAGGTTAACAAGGGGTGCAACCGGACGAGCATCCTGGGACTCTGGTCAGTGTGCGGCGCTTGTGCAGCGTGCTCGGCCTGATGGCGGCGGTCGGGCTGCTCGCCGGGTGCGACGTGGGGAGCATCCGCCGGCCGGCGCCGCCACCGACTCCGCCCGCGACGCCGGCCGCCTCGTCCCGGCCGGCCGTCGTCGAGGTACGCCAGGTACGGCTGCCCGTCGCTCCCAGCTTCATCCTGCAGACATTGGCTTTTGTGGATAGTACGCGGGGGTATGCGCTCTACGCCCGGTGTGGCGAGGACTCGGCGGGGAAACCCGGCTGCGAGGCGGCGCTGTTCGCCACGCTGGACGGCGGGCGGAGCTGGTCGGCGCGCCGGCACCCGCACCCCTTCGCCACCAACCAGCAGCTGGTCGTCAACGACAACGGCGGCGTGATGCTCCTCGCCGATCCGTACGGCTGGTACCTGTCCCGCGACAACGGCCTCACCTTCCGCCGCACCGGGCCACCGGAGTCGCCACCGGTCGACTACTACACCGTCCACGGGGGCTTCCAGGTGTGGAATTCCGGCGCCGGGCCGGGCCGGGTGGTGGAGTACGTCGACCGGCAACGCCGGGAGCTGCCCGTCCAGCCGCCCCTGGGCGGTCGGGTGACCAGCGTCGAGTACGACGAGCAGGGGCGGCTGTGGGCGGCCGGCATCGCGGAGGACGGCCGCGCGGCGGCCGCGCTGTCCCGCGACCGAGGTCAAACCTGGCAGCGACAGGAGGTGCCGGGCCAGGCCGGCCGGCTGGAGTCGGTGTGGCTGGAGATCTCCGCCGGCGGAGGCGATGTGTGGCTGCTGGGACAGCCGGCCGCTGGCGCCTTCCCCAGCCTGTGGCGGTTCGACGGCGGCCGGGGTTGGCGCCCACGTCCGGCGAGCGGGCATCCGGCCCGGGCGCTGGCGGTGGCGCCGGTGGGCGGCGGCGCACTCGCGGGCGCGCTACCCGACGGCGCCGGGCTCGTCACGAGCAGGTACTGGGACACCGATTGGCCGTTGGCCGGAGCGCGCCTGAAGG
>JADGHA010000569.1 GCA_019689695.1 Micromonosporaceae bacterium
CGCGCTGCTCGACGCCGAGGGCGCCTTCGTCGCGGATCCGTTCCCGCTCTGGGCTGGGCTGATGGACACGATGGAGGTGACGGACGGCGCGGAGCCGCGCGTCGCGCTCACCTGCGAGAGCCGTCTCGTCGACCTCGAGCGCGCCGAGGTGCGCCGCTACACCGACGCCGACCAGCAGGCCGAGTATCCGGGCGACCGCTTCTTCGAATTCGTCCCCGCCCTGCAGGAGGCGGAGATCCGGCTGCCGTCGCAGTGACGCGGCGGCCGGACTGGGCCGTGCGGCTGGCAACGCTGCTGTCGGCGGTGGAGACGCGCCCCTTCGACGCCCATCGCTGGAACTGCGGTCGCTTCGCGCTGGCCGCGGTGGAGGCGGTGACGGGAGAGCGGCCGCAGGTTCGCGTCCTGCCCGACTTGGTGGCCACGGCGGACAGCGCCGGCTTTCCGCGCATTGCGCCGCTGCGGGCTCGCATGGGCGACATCGTGCTCGCGCCCAATCCCGACCGCCTCGGCGTGGTGCTCGACGCCGGCCGCGTCGCCTTCGTCGGGCCGCGTGGCCTGCTCCGCGCACCGATCACCCTCTGCACCATCGCTTGGAGGATCGGCTGATGCCTGCCGCCGTTCCCCTCATTGCCGTCGTCGCCGGCGGAATCGCCTCCGCTGCCGTGGGCGGCGGCATCATCGGCGCGATCGTCGGCGCCGGCGCCGCCTTCGTGGTCTCCACCATCGGCGCCTCCGTCTTCCCGGCCAAGCGGCCGACCGCGCCGACGTCCTCGGCCGCGCTCCGCCCCGGCGATGACCCCACCGCGCCCGGCGCCGGCCGCACACAGTCCTTCCGCCAGCCGATCACCGAGCACCAGATCGTTTTCGGCCGCTGCAAAGTCGGAGGACCGATCGTCTTCATCCACTCGGCCACCGACGACGCCGGCCGCGCCGATGGCTGGTTCTACGCCGTCGTGGTGCTGGCCGCGCACCGCGTCCGCGCCATCGGAGACGTCTGGCTCGGCGACACGCTGGCCACCGACCCGAAGTTCGCCGGCCTGGTGCGCATCGACCGCCACCTCGGCGATCCGGACCAGGCGGCGGACGCCAACCTGATCGCCGAGACCGGCGGCCAGTGGACCGCCGCGCACCGCGGCCGCGGCCGGGCCTATGTCGCCGTCCGGCTCAAGATCACCGCCGAGGCCTTCCCCGCCGGCCCGCCGAACATCGCCGCCCTGGTCGAGGGCGCCGACACGATCCTCGACCCGCGCACCGGGGCGACGGGCTGGTCCGACAACCCGGCGCTCTGCCTCGCCTGGTACCTGACCGCGCCCTTCGGCTGGAAGGCGTCCTGGGCGGACATCGACATCCCCGCCCTGATCGCCGCGGCCAACATCTGCGACGAGCTGATCGGCACCCGGGCCGGGGTCACCGAGCGGCGCTACACGGTGAACGGCCGCGTCTCGCTCGGCGAGGGCAAGATCGCCATCACCCGCAAGCTGGTCGCCGCCATGGCCGGCGCACTGGTGGTCTCGGGCGGGCGGTTCTTCATCCACGCCGGCGGGCCGGCGCTGCCGGCGGCGACGCTCACCTCGGACGACCTGCGCGGCGACGTCACCATCCAGGGCAGCCGGCCGCGGCGGGACCTCTTCAACGGGGTGCGGGCGGTCTACGTCGACCCGGCGAAGAACTGGCAGCCGACTGACGCGCCGCCGCTGCTGGCGAGCAACTACGTCGCCGAGGATGGCGGCGAGCAGATCTACCGCGACCTCGAGTTCCCGCTGACCACCTCGGTCGCGACGGTGCAGCGGCTGATGAAGGCCGAGCTGGAGCGCGTCCGCCGCCAGCGCGAGGTGGCCTTCCCGGCCAACCTCTCGGCGCTGCGGCTGCGGCCCTGGGACGGGGTGACGGTCGCGCTCGACCGGGTCGGGCCGTTCCCGGCGCGGGTGACGGGCTGGCGGCTGTCGCCGGATGGCGGCGTGGACCTCACCCTCTCCGAGGAGGACCCGGCGGTGTGGGACTGGAACCCGGCGGTGGACGAGCGCGCCGCCGGCGACAGCCCCTCCGTGGTGCTGCCGAACCCCGGCGTCATCGCTGCCCCGGCCTCGATCGCGGTGGACACGCCCACGGGAGCCGCCTTCGCCGCGCTCGGCGTGTCCTGGTCGGCGGTCGGCAGCGCCTACCTGGCCGGCTACGAGCTCGAGTTCCGCCCCGCCTCCGTCGCCACCTGGCAGGGCTACGGCGGCGCCCTGGGCGCGACCGCGGCCTCGATCCCCACAGGGGAGCCGACCGCCTTCCGGGTGCGCGCGGTGGCGCGCAGCGGGGCGGTGTCGGGCTGGCGGGAGGCGCCCATCCCCGGCGCCGTCACCGCGCCCGCCGTCCTCGGCATCAGCGGCGGCGTGCGTCTGTCCGGCGGCTTCCCGGCCGACGCGGGGCGGCTGCAGGTCTTCGCGGCCCGCCGCCACCCCCTCACCCCC
>JADGHA010000570.1 GCA_019689695.1 Micromonosporaceae bacterium
CCTGCTGACGTGGAGGCTCGTGGGGGCGGAGATGTGTATATGAGCCAGGACCATCCCGAGGACGCCAAGGATGCCGATCGGTCAGGCGACGCTGAGGACTGCGGCCGCCCCAACGACCCTGACGCCGCCGCTCACCCGGGCGACTCCGCGCGTCTTACGGGTGCCCAAAAGCGGGGAGACGCCGAAGAGCCGGGGGCGCCGGAGGAATTTGCGGATACGGAGCACGAGAACGCGCACGGCCCGCGCGACGGTGGGACGCACCCGCACGACGCTGCGCGGGACGCGAAGAGCGCGGAGACCGGCGGCTGCGCGAAGGGACTGCGGGAGACGGAAGAGGACAGCGTCACCGGCACCGGGAACCCCGAGCACCGGCACGACACCGAGCACCGGCGTGAGACTGGAGATCGGGACGAGGCCGAGGACCAGGACGAGGATCGGGATGAGGTCGAGGTAGCCGGTTGCGCGGCATGCGCCGGTGCCGACGCAGCCGCAGGTGCCGCCGCCGGTGGGGGTGCGATCGGCAGCACTGTCTTCGGCACCGCCGGGAGCGTCGGCCTGACGACCGGCCTCCGGGACGGGGTGCCCGGTGATGACGTGCGCGGGCGCGCGCAGGCAGGGGCCGGGCCGTGGGGCGAGCCGCGGCATGCCGGGCGCCGGGCTACGTCTCGGCAGAGCAGGCCGAAGCAGAGCGATCCACGGCAGGGTGCGCCTCGGCAGCAGGAGCCACAGCAAGGCGGCCTGCAGAAGCGCATGGTGCAGCAGGAGCAAGAGCAGAGGGAGGTGCAGCAGAACGCTCACCAGCAGGGCGCTTTCCAGGCGGACTCACCACGGCAGGCGGAGCCGCTGCGGGGTGCGCCGCAGTGGCAAGGGACGCGCTCACGGCAGGGGGACGCACCATGGGAGGGCTCGCACTCGTGGCAATCGCCGCGGGGTGAGTGGCGATCGCCCGATCCACCAGGGGATACCTGTGCCCGTAACGCCCACGCCGGGCCTTCGCCTGCGGGGGAGGTTCCGCATGGGCACACCCAGGCATCAGCCGAAGAGTCGCAGTGGACGGCATCGGGCACCCCGCTGGGAACAGCGCCGGGGCCGACGACGGGGCCGCTGTCCGGCACGGCGGCGGGTGCCGCATCGGGCGCCACGGCCGGGACCGCGACGCGTGCTGCGCTGGGGGCGCCGGGTGCCGCGTTGGGGGCCGCGGCCGGGACGGCGACGGGCGCCGCGACGGGCGCCGCGCCGGGTGTCGCGTTGGGTGCCACCGCGGGGACGGCGCCGGGGTTGCTGCTGGCCACCGGGCAGGTCCTGCCGGTCTCCAGCGTGCACCGCCTGGCCCGCACCTCCACGTTGGTGCGCCTGGTCATGGACGCCGACGGGCACGTGCTCGACATGGGCCGCAAAGTCCGCCTGGCGACCCCGGCGCAGCGGAGGGCGATCTTCGCCCGGTACGCCACCTGCTGGGTGGACGGCTGCCCGCTGCCCGCCACGTTGTGCCAGATCGACCACGCCGACAACTGGAGCAGCGGCGGCCTGACCAACCTGAAACTGCTGGGACCGGCCTGCCAGTTCCACAACCGCGACCGGTACCGGCATCCCGAGCGCTACACCCGCCGCAAGGTGGGCAAGGACCGCTGGGCCTTCACCTACCACCGCCTCGGCACAGCCCGCCGGCGATGAGACCCGGCTTGCCGCAAGCTAGTCGCATTCGAAGTCCGATAACGGGGAGGGCGGCTCCGGGCTGCGCCACACGACGACGTAGTCCGAACGCGCGCTCGCGACCGCCGTACTCAGCCGGTCGAGATCGAAGTCGGGAAGGTAACGCAGGCGGGCCAGGAAGCTGGCGTCGGTCGCCGAGTGCGGGACCACGCACCCCTCGCCCTCCCGGTCCAGTAGAACGATGAAGACGTCATCGGGCTCGCCCGGCCGATTCTGGCGGCTGTGGCCGCCGACACGAACCTCGACCACGTCTTCCCAAGCGAGAGCCTCGACGCTGCCGTCGGCGTAGTGGCGCGTCACGCCTTCTTCGGTGACGTACACGTAGGTGTCCGGCACTGGGTCGCCGTGCATGGGCGCGATTGTGACGAGTTGAGGTGGTGAGGTGCAAGGGAAACGGGGCGCGAGAAATCAGCATGCGAGGCAAGGGGTGGGGGAACACCGACCCCGCAGATACAGCCGGCCGAAGAGGCAGACGCCGCAGGGACGATCCCACCCGGCCGGCCGCGGCTCATGCGGGCTTACTCGTGCCGCCACCGCAGGTGCTCGCGCACCGCCTGGACCGCCGCGTCCACCGGTCCCTCCGCGATGATGCGCAACAACGCGGCGTGCTCCGCGGCCAGCTCCCGCGGATTCTCGTACGCATGCCTGAGCCGGACCAGCCCGAGCCGCGTCTCGGCGGCGAGCGTCGCGTAGAGGCGCTCCAGGCGGGGACTGCCGGCGGCGGCGATCAGCGCCTCGTGC
>JADGHA010000571.1 GCA_019689695.1 Micromonosporaceae bacterium
TCGCGGGCGGGCCGGGGTGCGCGGCCCGCCCTCGCCTTTTCTGCAGCAGCCGCGATGAGGCCAGCGGTTACCGGTGAAGCGCTCGCACGGGTTGCGCGCTACGCGCTACAGCTCCTTGCGGTAGAGGAAGAACACCCGCTCGATGTACGCGCCGACGGTGCGCGAGTAGAACGGCACCGGACCGACCCAGCCGATCTGCACCCGGGTGTGGCCGGCCGCCCGCTGGTCGGCCAGGCAGCGGCGCAGCAGCACGCCGCCGATGCCCGATCCCCGCGCGGCCGGCGCGGTGCCCGTCGGCCCGAACAGGCTCGGCCGCAGCGCGCCGTACGCCGCGAAGCCCAGGATCCGCCCGCCTTCGTCGGCCGCGAGGTGGCACCCTGCGCCGTCCCGCCCGATCGACTGCTCCACCTCCCAGGCCCAGCCTTCGCTGAAGTTCGCATGGATGAACCCGGCCAGCGCCGGCACGTCATGCACCGTCGCCCGCCGCACGGTCACGCCGCCGGCCGCCAGTCGCCGTTCGGCAGGCCCGGTGTCGAGCAGCCGGGGAGCGTCCGGTGTGGACAGATCAACGGTCATGTTCCACGCGGTGCTCTCGTGCTGGTAGCCGAGCGCCAGCGCCGCGCACACGGCCGGCGTGTAGCGCACGTCGATGCCGGGCCAGGCGTACGGCAGGTTGCCGGCGATGCGCACCTCGCGGGCGCCGGCGGCGGCCAGCGCGGTCTCCGCCGCGGCCAGCAGTGCCCGGCCGATGCCGCGCCGCTGCAGCGCCGGGCGCACCGCGACCAGATCGATGTGGCCCACGGCCGGGTCGCGGTAGCTGAGCGAGGCGAGGACGACGCCCACCACCGCCCCCGCGTCGCCGACGGCTACCCGCGCCACGGATGCTCCGCCGCCTGACCACGCCACCGGCCCGGACCGCCCCCCGGGGTACAGCCGCCGCACGATGTGCGCCGCCTCGGCGGCGTCTTCGGGCAGGTGCAGCGCCTCGGTACACAGCTCGACAACGGCCGGCAGGTCATCCTCGGCCAGCTCGCGGACCACAGCCTCGGCGGCGCTCGGCCGGCCGGCCTCCCCTGCCGGCGCGGGGATCTCAGCTGTCACGACCGCCAACCTACTTGCCGTCAGCGGGCGGCCGCGCGGGCGGCCTGGACGGCGGCGAACGCGTCCACCACGCCGGCCCCGGTGATGTTCGCTTCCTGCCCGCAGCGGTCCCGTTGGTTGCGGGACAGGTAGGTGGGCGTCACGGGCTGCGCGGTCCGGCGCAGGATGCCGCGGGTGCGGGCCAGGTCGCCGATCAGCGCCGGGTTCGCCGACCACATCAGCGCCACCACTCCGGCCACGTGCGGGGTCGCCATCGACGTGCCGTCGAGCCGGGCGTATCCACCGCCGGGCATGGCGGACAGCACATCCGCGCCCGGCGCCACCACATCGGGCTTGACCGCCCCGGCATCCGTCGGCCCGCGGCTGGAAAATTTGGCGACATCGCGGTTTCGGTCCACGGCGCCGACGGTCAGCACATCCGGGTACGGCGCCGGCGGATCCTCCACCGAGCCACAGAACGGACCGGTGTTGCCGGCCGCCACGACGGTGAAGATGCCGGCCGCGGCGAGCGCCCTGGTGGCCTGGCGCAGCGCCCCCTCGTCGCAGCCCTCGATCCGCGGGCAGCCCCACGAGTTGGTCAGCACGTGTGGCGCCCGTTCCGGCCGCCCGTCGGTGAACGGGTCACCGCCGGCCGGGAACGGCGCCAGCATGAACTGCAGGCAGTCCAGGTACCGGGCCGGGTTGCCGAGGTTGCGGTACAGGTTGACGCAGCCGATCCACTGTGCCCCCGGCGCGACGCCGGTCCCCGTCCGGCCGACCGCGGTGGCGAGGGTGTGCGTGCCGTGCCCCTGGGTGTCGTTCGGGGTCCGGGTGTGCCGCACCGGGTCGTACCACGAGTCGGCGCCGCCCCGGAACCCGCCGGCCAGCGCGGGATGCGCGCCGTCGACTCCGGAGTCCGAGGTGCCGACCACGATGCCGGCTCCGGTGTCGCCGAGCTGTGCCCAGACCCGGTCCGCGCGCAGCATCGTGATGTTCCACTCTGGACTTTCCGGGGCCGGCTCGCCGCCGTGGTGCGTGGGCGGTGCGGCGGGCAGCGGCCGCAGCTGCTGGCTGACCAGCACCCGGTCGACGTCGTCCCGGCGGGACAGCCACGCCCGTACCGCCGGGCCACCTTCCACCTCCAGCCCGTTGACCAGGTAGTACGGCGTGTACGACAGGTGCAGCCGGTCCAGCTGCCTGCGCAGCGACGCCTGGCTGGCGTTGGCCTGCCGAACCAGCAGCTGGTAGGTGGCCCGCGCCCGCTCGTCGCGTCGCGCCTGACCACCGCCGCTCGTGTCGATAATGGACAGATCGGCCTGGTCGCGCATCACCACGAAAAGCTTTTCGCCGAACAGTCCGGGCTGGCCGAGG
>JADGHA010000044.1 GCA_019689695.1 Micromonosporaceae bacterium
CCGCCGGGTGGAGTCCTCGCCAGTCGACGCTAGGACCGCGGGTCGGTGACGGCACCGAGGAAGAGGACGGTCCCGGTCTCCTGGTCAGAGATGGTGAAGGCGAACGGCCGGTCGACGCGGAACACGACGCTGTTGGCCCGTGCTGACGTGATCATCGCTCCGCCGGTGACAGCGGCAGCCTCGGTGCCGTGCTCGTCCACCCGGACGTAGGTCTGGTGCACGACCTTGCCCAACGAGGGAGCTGCCTGCGACATCGGCCGGAAGTCCGCCTTGCTTGGCGAGAATGCGGCGGAGATGCCAAGCCGCTGCAGCACGTCGTTCAGCTGGCCCTGCCAGCGCAGCTCGAAACGCGGCAGGGCGAGCTCGTCGACGGTCTGCGCGTCGAGGCTGTCCACGGCGGCGTGCCATTCGGCGGCGTCGAGTGAGTCGAGCACGCCGGCAAGGTCGTTGCCCTCGTCGGGCAGCAGTATCTCCATGCCGTACCGGCGGTCCTCTCCGTACGGCAGCCGCACCATCCGGTACCCGTCGCGCTCGGTGTAGCCGAGCGTCTGGCCGGTAAGGTGCATCATCGGCACGTCGAAGTGCCCGCCACCGGGGCCGGTGAACGGTTCCGGCCCGGTGTCGGCGGGCTCGAACTGGGTGGTCCACTCGCCGAGGAAGTAGACGGCGTTGAGCAGGACGAGCACCGCGCCGGGGTCAGGCAGGCCCAGAGCTTTCGCGATCTTCGTTATCCGTCCATCGGTGTTCCGGTCGACCCAGGCGTCGATCGCGTCGGCGGCGTGCGGCGAGCCGAGGTCGTCCTGCTCCACCGTGGCCCCGAAGGTGGTGCGTACGAACCTCAGGTAGTCCCGCTCGAACGGCCTGCCCTCATCGGCCCACAGCGCGTTGGCGACCGAGAGCGTCACCTGGTCGGTGTCGGCCAGCCTGCGCAGCAGTGCGCCCACCCGTACGTCCCGCCGGTCGTCCAAGTGCAGGACCTTGGCCAGCTCGGTGGCCGTGTCGCCATCGGCGCCGGCCAGGACCATGGCCAGCAGCACCGCCACCGACAGCGGCGAGATGATGGTGTTCTGGTCGGCGTCGGCGACCCCGGCCAGCAGGTCGAAGCCGAACGCGTTGACCGCCTCGCCCACCGCGCGCGCGTCGCCGGGGCCGAGCTCGGCCACGAGCTTCGCGTCGATGCGAGCCGCGTCACCCGGCGGCGCCGGCTCACCGCAGCCGGCCAGCACCATCGTGCCCGCGAGCAGGACCGCGCCGACCCGGACCGGCAGGCTGGTGGCGACGGGAAGCATCGCACGAGAACTCCTTCCACCGCTGCAAGGTAGGACGCGGCGCGGTGCCCGCTGGTTCCAGCCGGCCGGCTGGCAGAATGGTGCGCGTGCCAGAACCTGGACAGCGCGAGCTGCGGCCCGACTATCCAATTCGGACCCAGCGGCTGCTGCTGCGCCCGTTGACGGCCGACGACACCGACGCGCTGCTGGCCTACCGCAGCCGGCCCGACGTCTGCCGGTACGTCCCGTTCGAGCCGATGGACCGCCAGGCGATCAGCGCACGGCTGGCCACCCAGTGGGCCACGACCGCGCTCACCGACGAAGGGCAGGGCCTGACGCTCGGCGTCGAGCTCGCCCGGACCGGTGAGCTCATCGGCGACGTGCTCCTGTTCTGGCACAGCCGGGAGCACCGCGGTGGAGAGATCGGGTACGTGCTCAACCCCGACTTCGCCGGGCACGGGTACGCCACCGAGGCGGCCCGCGCCATGCTGGGGCTGGGCTTCGACGGCCTGGGCCTGCACCGGATCATCGCCCGGGTGGACGAGCGCAACGAGGCATCCGCGCGGCTGGCCCGCCGGCTCGGGATGCGACAAGAGGCCCGGCTGGTCAAGAACGAGTTCTTCAAGGGTGAGTGGAGCACCGAGCTGGACTTCGCCATGCTCGCCGAGGAGTGGCCTGCCCACCGACCGGGGTAGCCCGGCCGGGGGCAGGCACTGTCCTCTGTGGTGACCGGTGGCTCAGTCCTTACGCCACTCCAGGTCCGGCCCGTTCGTCGCGGGCACGGACGGCACGGCCGAGCGCAGGTTCGCGGCGGCCGGGTGCCGGCTGAAGGTCGCGAGCACCACCGCGATCTTGTCCTGGAGGTCGGTGGGCGCGCCGGACAGGTAGTTGTTGAAGAGGATCGAGAAGACGAGCCGTTCACCGTCGGCGTCGGTCACGTAGCCCGACAGCGCCGACGCGCCGGTGAGCGAGCCCGTCTTCGCGTGCACATTGTTCGCCGCCGCCGTGTTGCGCATCCGGTTGCGCAGCGTCCCGCCGACCATCCGGTCGGGGTTTCCCGCGATGGGCAGCGCGTTGTACCAGGTGTTGAACCACGGTTGCGACTGCGCCGCGATGAGCAGGTCGGTGATCTCCTTCGGCGCGATGTTGTCCCATCTGGACAGTCCCGAGCCGTCGGCCTGGCGCAGCTTCGTCGGGTCCACGCCGAACTTCGCCGCCAGGTCGTCGGAGATCACGTCCAGCCCGGCCTCCCAGCTACCGTCGCCCGCCTCGATCCTGCCCAGGGTCTTCGTCAGGATCTCCGCGTGCATGTTGTTCGACAGCTTGAGGAACGGCGTGCAGAGCTCGGCGAGCGTCATGGAGTCGTGGCTGGCCAGCAACCGGGCGGCCGCGGGCGTGGCCCCCCCGGGCCGGGTGGCGCCGAGGACCCGCACGCCGTGCGCCGCGAGCGCGCGGCGGAACAGGTCGGCCGCGTACCCGGTCGGCTCCCAGACCGCGACCCACTCCTTTGTGGAGCTGCCACCGACCGGCACGGTGCCGTCGATGACAATGGTGTTGGTGCCGTGCGGGCGGTGGATGGAGAGCGTGTCCGCACCTCCGGCCGGCACGGTCATCGAGCGGTTGACGATCTTCACGTACCCGGTCGCCGGCGTCAGCGTCACCCTGGCCGGCTGCCCGGCGGTGGCGGCGGGGAACGCCTCGACGATGACCGTGCCGGCGTCGTAGTCCGTGTCGCCGGCGGCGGTGAGCGCCGAGATGCCGGCGTCGTAGTACTGGTCCTCGTCGTCCCACGCCCAGCTTGTGCCGTACCGGACGTGGTCGAACCACGTGTCGTCGGCGACCAGGTCGCCGCGGACCGTCCGCACCCCGGAAGCGGCCACCTTCGCGGCCAGTTCGTCGTAGTCCGGATAGAGCATGGTCGGGTCGCCCGTACCGCGCAGGTAGAGGTCGCCATGCAGCGCCGAACCGCGTTGCTTGCCGGTCGCGAGCACGCTGGTGGTGAAGCGGTGATCCGGGCCGAGCAGGTCGAGCGCGGCGACCGAGGTGAGGAGCTTGGTGTTCGAGGCCGGCATGAGCCGCGCGTCCGGGTTGCGCGTGTAGAGCATCGCACCGGTCTGCGCGCTGCGGACCACGACCGCGGCCTGTGCGCCGTCGAGCCGGCGGTCGGCGAGGATGCCGTCGATCGTGATGGCCAGGTCGTCCAGCGCGGCCGCCGTCGTGGGCGCGGCGGTCGCGGTCTCCTGGTACGGGTGGGCCGAGCCGGCCAGCGCGGCGGAGAGCACAAGGGCCGCCAGGCTCGCCGGGATGCCCGCGGTCTTCCAGGCTGAGCGGCGCATCGCGTACCTCCTTCCGAGGGTGGGTTGCAAAGATCTTCCCACTCTCGGCCCGATCAGGGAACTTTTTGCCAGGTCAGAATCCCGGCCCGGCCGCCGATGCTCGGGCCAGTCCTATGTGGTGATCACCGGTCGGCGACCGCGACCCGGCCGGCGCGCAGGGAGTTTCGCTGGCGTACCGGGATCGGCAATGCGTCGGCGAGGGTGAGCAGGTCGTCGTCGCGTCTTACGGCGAAGCCGTGGTGACGCAGCAGGTCGGCCATCGCGGCCGGCGTCCACGACGAGCGTACGGGCTCGTTCGCCCAGGGATGGCGGCCTCGTGCGGGCAGGGACACGGCTCGCACGAACAACCGGCCGAGGACAGCTCGCAGCGCAGGCGCCTGGTAGTTGACCACCAGGCGACTGCCGGGGGCAGACAGGTCACCAATGGCACGGAGCGTTGCGGCGACTTCGGCACGCCGGAGGTAGGGCACGACACCTTCCCAGATCCAGGTGGTGGGCTCGTGCGCTGCGTGCCCCGCCGACGCCAGGATCGTGGCCAACGAATCGTGGCTGAAGTCGACCGGGACGAACCGCAATGCCGCCAGTGGCGGCGGGAGTGCCGCGGCCCGATCCCGTTTGTCCCGTTGGGAGGCGGGGTGGTCGACCTCGAAGGCCGTCACGCCGGCCAGCTCCGGCATCCGCCAGGCCCGATCGTCCAGACCGGCTCCGACGATCACCAGCTGCCGCACCGGCCTTGCCCGCACCGCATCGTCGATCGCGACCGTACGCGGCACGATTACCTCGCTGGCGGCCCGCACCATCTCGTACTCGAGCCGCTCGGTCCAGCCCTTGGGCACGGCGCCGTCTCGCACCCACTGCACGGCGACGCGCTCGTCCTCGTGCAGGAAAGCCATCGCCGTCGGGTCAGCGAACCGGCCCTCGGCGAGCCGGCCGTCCGCTGCCGCGCGCCCCTGGCAAACCAGCACCGCCGTGCGGCTGGCTCGGTCGGCGTCCACGACGCCAACCCTAGGGGCACGGGCCCACCCTAGTGGGCCAGGTCACCATCGGCCCGCCGGCATTTTGTATACCGTATGTACGTCTTGTTAGATCAGGGACATGCTTCCGCGACCAGGACCCCTGCGTTCGCTGAGCGCGGTCACCCTGATCAACACCCTCGGTAACGGTCTGTGGATGACCGTCAACGCTCTGTACCTGACACGGGTCGCCGGGCTCTCCGCCGGCGAGGTCGGGCTCGGTCTGACCGTGGCGGGTGCGGCGTGCATGGTGGCCAGCGCCCCGATGGGGTACCTCGCAGACCGGCGCGGCCCGCGCGGCACCCAGATCGCCTTCTTCGCCGCCCTCGCCGTGCTGACCCTGGGCATGCTGGTCGTCCACTCCTTCGGGACGCTGGTCCTGGTCGCCACACTCACCGCTATCGCCGACGCCGGGCAGCGCGGCGCGCACGGCGCCATCATCGCTCAGGCGATCCCGACCGGCGAGCGGGTACACGCGCGTGCGTTCCTCCGCTCCGTCTCGAACGTCGGCATCTCCGTCGGTGCGGCCCTCGCCGGCATCGCGCTCGCCATCGATACGCCGCTGGCGTACCGGTTGACGGTGGTCGGCAACGCGCTGAGCTTCGCGG
The DNA here is from genome assembly GCA_019689695.1 of Micromonosporaceae bacterium. GTDB lineage: Bacteria > Actinomycetota > Actinomycetes > Mycobacteriales > Micromonosporaceae > JADGHA01. The sequence continues at coordinate 5,226 of JADGHA010000044.1, forward strand.
CCGCGGCCCTGATGGCGATCCGGCTCCCCGTGGTGCCACCGGTGCCCAAGGTGGCCGGCCCACGCCTCATCGCGCTGCGGGACCGGCCGTTCCTGACGCTCGTGGCGCTCGACGGGCTGATGTCCATGCACTTCGACATCCTCAACATCGTCCTGCCACTGTGGATCGTGGCACGGACCGACGCGCCCCGGTGGCTGGTCTCGGTCCTGATGTTGGTCAACACGAGCATGGTCGTGGCGCTGCAGGTCCGGGCCGCCCGGGGCACCGAGGACCTGGCCGGCGCGGCCCGCGCGGCGCGCGGCGCCGGTCGGCTGATCGCCGCCGCGTGCCTGGTCTTCCTCGCCACCGCCGGGCCACCCGGTTGGGTCGCGAGTCTCCTGCTGATCCTCGGCTGCCTCATCCACGTCATCGGCGAGCTGCGCCACTCCGCGGCCGGGTGGGGCATCTCGTTCGGCCTCGCCCCGAAGCAGGCCCAGGGGCAGTACCAGGCGACGTTCTCGATGGGCATGCAGCTCGGTCGGATGCTCGCGCCGGCGGTGCTGGTGTGGCTCGCTCTCCACCTCGGCCGGATCGGCTGGGTCGCGATGGCGGTGCTGTTCACGGTGGTCAGCGCGGCCGTCCCACCGGTCGTGGCGCTGGCCACCCGGCGCCGGCACGGCTCGAGCCAGCCGGTTGATGACGGCACCGGGGAGCTGATTCCGGCCGGCGGTCATTGACCGCCGCGCGCCAGCCGGTCGACCCGCCGCAGCGCGTCGGGGATCCGGTGCCGCCCGGCCATGCCGGCCACCAGGTCGGCCGCCTCGGTGACCGGTATCCCCGTTGCCGTGACGAGAAGCGGCCGGATCGCCGTGCCCCGGTGGACCGCGACCGCATGTGTGGCGGCCCGGAAGGCGGTCTTGGCCACGCCAATGACGGGGATCCCGACCTGGTCGTGGAGGTGGGCGCCCAGACCGGGGCGCCCGTCCGGATCAAGGTCGACGTAGCCGTCGACGACGAGCACGTCCAGCGCGGCGGCCTTCGCCAGCACGGCCTGGATGGCGGGCAGTTCGCGGACGTAGAACCGGCCCGGCTCGTATGGCTCGACCGTATCCAGCCATGCGACGTGTTCCTCGACCAGCCTTGCGAACCGCGGCTCCGCGGCGACGACCAGGGCCGCCCGCGCCCCGCCCTCCGGCGGGTAATGCACGTCCACCGCGCCGAGGCGCCGCCAATCCGGTACCGCCACGCTAACCGGCCGCGCGGGCCTGGGCGACCAGCTCCGCGGTCCGCTGCCGCACCGCCGCGGAGTCCCGGTCGGTCCCCGGGTCGTAGCGGACCGTCCATGTTAGACCATCTACTCCGCTGACCCGCCGCGCCACGACCCGGACTCCCCCGCCGGGGACCGGGTGGTGGGCGGTGTACGCGACGGAGCGGGTGACCCGCGTGTACACCTGCCGCGGCAGGTCGTGCGGCTCGATCAGCAGGTGGCCCTCGCTGGGCAGGTCCTCGGCGATCACGTACCCCTCGCGCTGCTCGACCATCCGCGCCGGGGTGACCACCAGCTCACGCCCCGACCAGACGGCTTTGTGGATCTCGTGCCAGGGCAGGCGGCCAGTGCGACCGGGCAGGAACAGGCCCCGGTTGGTGGCCACCACGACCTCGCCGGACCCGGTCTGCGCCCAGGCCACCACCCGCTCGTCCCGCTCCAGCGGCGGCTTCCTGTCCGCCGGCAGCCGCGGCCTGCGCCACCAGACCATCTACAGCCCTCCTACTGCCTGGTCACGCAGGGCCCGCGCATGCTGCTCCAGCGAGAACAGCTCTCCCGCCAGCGTCAGGTACTCGTCCTTGTTGGACACCGGGTTGAGCCGTTGCACCTTGGACTTCAGCTCACGCACCCGCGCGGTCACCGAGCCGAGTTCGAGCCGGGCGAGCGTGATCTGCACGTAGCGGGGATCCGGATCGCCGTCCAGCCGCAGCGGCTCGACGGCAAGCTCGCCGACGAGCGCCTTGGCGGCCAGATCCGCGCAGGCGTCGCGTACCCGCTCCACCCACACCACGCCGGAGACCGCACCCGCCGCGCCACCGGCCTGCTCGATCGCCTCCCGGATGGCCGCGTGCACCGGATAGCGGTAGACGTCCGCGCCCAGCGCGTCGAACATCGGGCCGGCCAGCACCGGCTCCTGCAGCGCGAGCTTCAGCGCCTCCCGCTCAACTATCCCCTGTGGACTGTCGGCGGTGGACTCCGCGCGGCGGGTCGATGGCGGCTCCTCCGGCAGGCCGGCCCCCCGCGCAGCGGCGGCCACCGCCCGCTGCACCGGCTCCATCTCCATCCCCAGATCGCCGGCGAGCTTGCGGGCGTACTCCGGGCGCAGTGCCCGGTCCTTGATCTTCGCGACCAGCGGCGCGCTGGCCCGCAGCGCGGCGACCCGGCCCTCGGCCGTGTCCAGATCGTACCGGGACAGCACCGACCGCAGCGCGAACGCGATCATCGGCTCCCGCCGGGCGACCAGGTCACGCACGGCCGCGTCGCCCTTGGCCAGGCGCAGCTCGCACGGATCCATGCCGTCCGGGCTGACCGCGATGTAGGTCTGCGCCACGAAGCGCTGGTCGTCGGAGAACGCGCGCAACGCCGCCTTCTGCCCGGCGGCGTCCCCGTCGAAGGTGAAGATGATCTCACCGGCGAAGGCGTCGGTGTCCATCAGCAGCCGGCGCAGCACCGCGATGTGGTCGGCGCCGAAGGCGGTGCCGCAGGTGGCGACCGCGGTCGGCACGCCGGCGAGGTGGCAGGCCATCACGTCGGTGTACCCCTCGACGATCACCGCACGCCCCTGCCGGGCGATCTCCCGCTTGGCGTGCTCGATGCCGTACAGCACGTGCGACTTCTTGTACAGCGGCGTCTCCGGGGTGTTCAGGTACTTCGGGCCGTCGTCGTCGTCGAAGAGCTTGCGGGCGCCGAAGCCGATCACGTCGCCGGAGAGCTCCCGGATCGGCCACAGCAGCCGGCGCCGGAACCGGTCGATCAGCGATCCGGAGCGCGCCTGCTTGGCCAGCCCCGCGGTGAGCAGCTCCTGCGCGGTGAACCCCTTCTGCCGCAGGTGCCTGGTGAGCGCGTCCCACGAGTCCGGGGCGAAGCCGCACCCGTACTTCTCGGCGCTGGCCTTGTCGAAGCCGCGCTGGGCGAGGAACTCGCGCGCGGCGCGCGCCGCCGCCGTGCCGAGCTGGTCGGCGTAGAAGGCGGCGGCGGCCGCGTTCGCGGCAATCAGCCGCTGCTTCTGGCCCTGCTGCTGCCGGACCGGAGCGGGGCCGGCCTCGACGTAGCGCAACTCGATCCCGGCGCGGGCGGCGAGCCGCTCGACCGCCTCGACGAACGTCAGGTGGTCGACGTCCATGACGAACTTGATCGCGTCCCCACCGTTGCCACAACCATGGCAGTAGAAGACATTCCGGGCAGGTGACACGTTGAACGAGGGGGTCTTCTCGTCATGGAACGGGCACAGCCCCTTGAGGTTGCCGCCGCCGGCGGGCTTGAGCGTGACCTGCTCGCTGATCACATCGACGACCGAGGTGCGCTCGCGCACCAGCGCGATGTCCTCGTCCCGGATACGGCCAGCCACGGCCTCCATCATGCCGTGCCTGACAGGCGACGGTCCCGCGGGTCCGGCCGGCGCGCCCGCGATTCATCTCGCGGTTGACGCGCAGCGTCGCCGGGCCGTGACACTCGGTAAACCAAGCACCTCACCGGGGCCCCAGGGCCGGTGCCCGGGCCGGCGTGTGGCCGGCCTAGCCAGGCGTACCCGGCAGGTAGGCCACGACCCAGGCGGTGAACGGCGGCAGCTCGAACACCACATAATCGCCGTCCACAGTGGTCGGGACCGGGCGCATCGCCGGGCCCCCGAGCTCCGGCCCGCCCACCAGCACCTCCGTCCCATGTGGATGCCGCACCCGGACCCGTACTCCGGTGACCGGACCGGCCACCCGCTTGCCTTCGTTCCAGCGAGTCTCGGTCTGCGCGGTCAGGTCGATCAGGTGGATGGCGAGCCCGCACTCGCCGCGCCGCACCCGCACCCACAGTTGGCCGGGGACCGGATCGACCGAGGCCGTTACCTCGACGTCGTCGTTGATGCCGCCGGCATGGCTGGTGGTGACATCGGCCGCCGTCGGATCGTACAGCACATCGCCGGTCGCCACCGCGAAGTCGAAGTACGCCCGCAGCACGTCGGCCGAGGCCGGATCGACCCGGGCGAAGTTCGGGTAGTACGGGTCGACGAGCACGCCGTCGCCCTCGCCGAGCAGCAGGCTGTGCCCGCCGTGCGCGAAGATCGTGGCCAGCGCCAGCCGGGCCGACCACAGCGCAGGCTGCGGGTCGCCACCGGCGAACGGCTTCAGATAGGCCGCCAGGATCACCGGGCGGCGCGGCGCGTGGCCGCGGGCCGCTTCGATGAGCCGGGCGAGATGGGCGTACGTGGTGTGCGGCGGCCACACCTCGATGTAGGTGACGTCCTGCGGTGCCCGTGCCGTGGCCCAGGTCGGGTAGTCGTTGACGTTGTTGAAGACCAGCGCCGCGTCGGGCAGGGCCGCGCGCACCGCGTCGATGAAGTCGGGGAACTGTTCGGCCAGGTCGACCGGTACACCGTCGGCGTTGTAGGCCAGCTTCGGAGCGCCGTACTGATCCAGGTGCAGGCCGGCGAAGCCGACCGCGTTGACCGCCGTGGTGAACTGGTTGACGATGTGCTCCCGCCAGCCACGCCCGGCGGCGAGGTTGGCGATCCAGAGGAAGTCCGCGAGCATCCACGGCTTGCCGTCGGCGTGGTAGAGCAGCTGGTCCGGATGGTCCTTCGCGTAGTCGGCGCCGGCACCGTAAACGGCCGCGTACGCCAGCGGAAGGGCACCCGCCGCACGGACCCGGCGAACCAGGTCGCGGGTGGTGGCGTGGGACAGCGACCGGCCGAGCGCGTCCACGAAGGTCTCCTCGGGGCCGATCAGCTCGGCGTGCCGGTACATCCAGTCGTAGAACTGCACCAGGTTCAGGTGGTTGCGCAGCAGACCGGTGACGGCGGCGCCGGCATCGGGCCGGCCCGGGCTGAAGTCGGTGAGGAACCCGTACCGGGGACGCTGCAGCGGTGAGTCCAGGACGTCGAAGGCGGTGTACGCGATCTCACCTCCGGCGGCGACCTCGACGGCGTAGCCGCCCGGCGGGAAGGACCCGAGCTCGGTCGAGTGTCCCGTGTGGATTGTGCGGCCGAGCCGGGTCACGGTGACCGCCACCTGGACGGGAGGTGTCACGACCAGCGAAACCGGTTCACCGGTACGGAAGCTTGCCCGGCTCGGCCATACCTCCAGCGCCATCACGCCCCTCGTTCCATCGCGTCGACCAGCACCAGGTACATCGCGTGGGACCACAGCAGCGGCGTGGCGACCGTGCCCCACCTGCGCGTCCATGGCTCGACCATCGCAGGGTCCTGCGGCGCGCCGATGAGCTGTTCGGGTAGCAGGCCCTCGGCTGTCGCCGCCTGCTCGATCCAGGCCCGCGCAGCCGCCGCGCCGGCCAGGTCGCCGACCGCCACCCGGTACCAGCCGAGCCAGGCGGTAAGCAGTACCCATTCCCCGCCGCCGTAGAAGGTGTCTCCCAGGTAGCGGCGCACTCCCCCACCCGGCCCGACCAGCTCGGCCGCTATGCGCTCGGCGGTCGCCTTCATCCTGGGATCATCCGGTGCCACGAGGCGGAACGGCAGGGCCAGCCAGAGCAGGCTGCCGTCCACCAGATCGGTCCCCTCGTACTTGACGAACGATCCGTCCACAGTGGGCAGGACAGGCGGCCCGGGTGGCGGGCTGCCGGTCAGCCGGGCCGCCGCGTCCAGCCCGGCCCAGACCGCCGCGCGGGTGGAAGTGTGGCACCGGTCGCCGTACTCCTCCCAGCAGTCGTAGCAGGCGAGCTCACCGGCCGCCCGCAGGTAATCGGCGACCAGCCCGGCCGCCTCCCGCAGCTCGTCGGTGAGCTCGCCGCCCCGGCCGACGTGGTCGGCGAGCACCCACAGCCAGGTGCCGTAGCCGTCGAGCTGGAAGTTCGGCCATTCCTCGGCCCCGGGCGCCTCCTCCTCACCGTCCAACGTGAACCGCGCGGGCAGCATCCGGGCCACGTCACCGCGACCGGCCGCCTCGATCGCTTCGGCCACCCGCTGCCTGCGGCGCAGCAGGGTACGGGCGACGAAGCGGTGGAAGGCCGCGGCCGGCTCCCGCTCACCCCACCGGTCCATCGCGTAGGCGCAGAATGCGCCATCGCGCAGCCAGGCGTACCGGTAGGTCGGGTAGGTCGGGCAGGCGACGAACGCACCGCCCGGCTGCTGCCCCGACCGCAGCACGGCCAGGCTGGTGGCGACCAACGACATGGAATCACCCCTTCAGCGCGCCGGCCGGCAGGCCGGCGCCGCGGAGGCGCTGGAAGATCACGAAGATCACCAGCACCGGGACGACGGCGACCGTCGAGGCGGCGAAGACCACGCCCCAGGCGGTGCTGTGCTGGCCCTGGAACAGCGCGATGGCGATCGGCAACGTGCGCTTGCCTGGATCGTTGATGATGGTCAGCGCCCAGGCGAACTCGTCCCAGGAGAACAAGAAGGAGAAGATGGCCGCGGTGCCCAGGGCGGGCCGGGCCAGCGGCAGCATCAGGCTCCGGTACACCCGCCAGGCACCGGCCCCGTCGACCTCCATCGCCTCGGCCAGCTCCCGCGGTACCGAGGCGAAGAAGCCGCGCAGGAGGAACGTGATGAACGCAAGCTGGGTTGCGACGTAGAACAGCACCAGGCCGATCCGGGAGTCCAGCATGTGCAGGTCCCGGGCGACCAGGAACTGCGGCACGATGAGCACCACGCCCGGAACCATCAGCGCGCCGAGGATCAGCCCGAAGAACAAGCGCTTGCCCGGGAAGTCGAAGTGCGCGAACGCGTACCCCATCATCGAGCCGAGCAGCAGAACCAGCACCACGTGGCCGGCGGCGACCAGCACACTGTTGAGGAAGTAGCGGGCGAAGTTGTCCAGGCCGAACACGTCGGAGTAGTTGGACCACGTCGGGTGTTCCGGGAACAGCCGGGGCGGCAGCTGCAGCACGTACGACTGGCCGGTGAACGACGTGGACAGCATCACCAGGAACGGCCCGATGGTGACCAGGGCGCCGAGGGCCAGACCGAGGTAGAGCAGGGCCCGCTTCACTGGTCTTCCTCCCCGTAGCGGAACAGCTTCATCTGCACCAGGCTCAGGCCGAAGATCAACATGGTGACCAGGTAGGCGATGGCCGAGCCGTAGCCGAAGTCGAGGAAGGTGAACGCCTGGTTGTAGAGATAGCTGAGCAGCGTCTCGGTCTGGTGCGCCGGCCCCCCGCCGGTCATCAGGAACACCGAGATGAACACATTGAACCCGCCGATCACCAGCATCACCGTGACGAACGCCATGGCCGCGCGCAGCTGCGGCAGCGTCACGTGCCAGAACCGCCGGGCCGGTCCAGCACCGTCCACTTCGGCCGCTTCCAGCAGGCTCCGCGGCACCTGCTGCAGCGCGGCCAGGAACACCAGCATCGACCAGCCGACGCCCTTCCAGACGCCGAGCGCGGACAGGGCGACCAGGGCCGGCCACCGGTTGCCGAGCCAGTCAATGTGGACTCCGAGCAGCCAGTTGACCGCGCCGGCATCGGTGTTGAACAGGTACTTGAAGACCAGCGACACGACCACCCAGCTGGTGACCACCGGCAGGTAGTACAGCGTGCGCCAGCCGGTGCGGCCGGCGACCTTCCGGTTGAGCGCGACCGCGACGAGCAGGCCGAGGGCCATCTGGGTGGGCACGGTCATCAGCGCGTACGCCGCGGAGTTGACGAACCCCCGCCAGAACACCGGGTCGTGCAGCGCCCGGCTGTAGTTGTCACCGGCGATGAACTCGCTGACCGCCCCGGGCAGGATGTTCCAGTGGTACAGGCTCATTCGCAGCGCCTGCACCATCGGCCAGACCATCAACGCGACGAACAGCGCCAGGCCGGGCAGCAGGAAGGCGTACGCGGTAAGGGTCTTCTGTTTCGCCGACCGTCGCCGGGCGGCCCGTGCCCGGCCGGTGGGACGCGTGCCCACCGGCCGGACGTCGTGCATGGTGGCGGTCATCAGCCCGCCGCGATGATCGCGTCGATCTGCCTCGCCGCGGAGTCCAGCGCGGCCTGCACGCTCTGCTGGCCCTTGAACGCCTTCTGCACCTCGGTGGAGAGGATGTCCTCCATCTTGGTGTACTGCGGGTGCGGCGGCCGCGGCCGGGCGGTGCGCAGCTGCTCGGCGAAGATGCCGTAGTAGCTCTGCACCGAGGTGAGCTGGCTGCCCAGAGTGGACAGCACCGGCATCTGGCCGACCTTCGCCATGGCCAGCTGCGCCTCCTCGCTGAGCATGTACTCGACGAAGGTGGCCGCCGCCTGCTTCTGCTTGCACGAGGCGGTCATCACCAGGTCTTCACCACCGACCACGGAGATGCTGCCGCCCGGCCCGGCCGGCACCTTCGCCGTCTGCAGCTTGAAGTCCGGGAACTGCTTTTCGAAAATCGGGAACATCCACGGACCGTCCAGGATGGTGGCGTACGTACCCTGGGCGAGCCCCTGGCTCGTCTCCACCCCACCTTGGCTGCCGGTGATGATGGCCGGCACCTGCTTGTCGCGGTACAGGTCGACCAGCAGCTGGACGCCGGCCACGCTGGCCGCCGAGTTGAGGTACCCGCTCGCCTTGGTGCCGTCCGGGCTGAGCATGTCGCCGCCGGCGGACCAGATCCACGGCAGCAGGTTCCAGCCGCTGGTGCCGTTGTCGGCGAAGGCCATACTCTTGCCGGCCGCCTTCAGCTTGCCGGCCAGCGCCCGCAGGTCGTCGAAGGTCGCCGGCGGTGCCGTGACCCCGACCGAGGCGAGCGTCTTCGCGTTGTACATCAGTACCCGGGTGTTGGTGTCCAGCGGCACGCCGTAGTACTTGCCGTTGTACTTGTTGGTCTCCAGCGGCCCCGGGTACACCTTGTTCTTGATCGCCTCGAAGTCGGCGAGCTGGCTGTCCATCGGGACCAGCACGCCCAGCTTGGCCAGCTCGGGCACCCAGATGATGTCGCTGCGCACCAGGCACGGCAGGGTGCCGCCGGCGGCCGAGGTGAGCAGCTTCTGGTGCAGGTCGTCGTAGGGCAGCGCGACCGCCTTGACCTTGATGTCCGGGTGCGCCTTCTGGAACGCGGGTATGACGACCTCGTTGAGAGTCTTGGTCTCCGGGCCGGCCTCGTTGTACGCGTGCCAGAACTCGATAGTCTTGGTACCGCCCGTGGCGCCGGACGATCCGCTGTCGCCGGAACATCCGGTGGCGAGCAGGCAGGCGGCGGCCGTTGCCGCGACCGCCGCGCGCAGCCTGTGCGATCTCATGTGTGTGGTCCTCCGTACTCGATGGGTGGGATCACGGCAGTGACGCGCCGACGGCCTCGCGGATCACCAGACAGGCGGCGCCACGGGCCCACAGGTCGTCGTCGACCGCGTCGACGACGAGGGCGCAGTCCCGCCCGGCGGTGGAGAAGCTGTGGCGGCGCATCGACTCCTCGCACGCCGCCCCGAACAGGTCGTACGCCTGCGCTCCCTCGCCGGACAGGACGATCTTCTCCAGGTTGAGCAGGTTGCAGAGGGTGGCCAGGCCGCGGCCCAGCGCCTCCCCCATGGCCGCGAACGCCGCCACCGCGACCGGGTGGCCGTCCCGGCCCAGCCGTACCGCGTCGTCGATCGATGCGCATCGCGGCCCCCCGCGGGCCTCGATGTCGGCGATGACCGCGGCGTCGGATACCAGCGTCTCCAGGCAGCCCCGGTTGCCGCAGGAGCACTCGGCGCCGTCCGGCCGCAGCGGGATGTGCCCGATCTCGCCGGCCACCCCGGACGCGCCCACGTGCAGCTCACCACCGAGCAGCAGCCCGCCGCCGAGCCCGGCGCCCACGGTGACCACCGCGAACGACCGGGCGTCCCGGCCGGCGCCGAACCACTGCTCGGCCACGACCAGCGTGTTGACGTCGTTGTTGACCACGGTGGGCAGGCCGGTCGCGGCGGACAGCGGCGCCGCGATGTCCACGTCGTCCCAGCCGAGCACTCCAGAGTGGACGCATCGCCCGGTCCGGCTGTCCACGTGGCCGCCCACGCCGACGCCCACCCCGAGCAGCCGCGCCCGCGCGTCCGGCTGGCCGGCCAGCAGCTCGTCAACGACCTCAGCCGCCGCGCGCAGCGCCGGCTCCGGCCGGTGGTCCCGCAGCGTCCGGTGGGACCGGGCGAGCACGCCGGCCTCGAGGTCGGTCAGCACCGCGGTGGCGTACGCCGGGGCGAGCTTGACTCCGATCACCACATGCCGGTCCCGGGCCCCCCGCCGCCGCCGCGGCGGCCGCCCCCCCCCCCAGCCGCGCCCGCCCACATCGACCAGGTAGCCGACCAC
>JADGHA010000572.1 GCA_019689695.1 Micromonosporaceae bacterium
GCGGCATCCACCACGCCACGGTACGCGTCGCTTCGCTCGCCCATCGGGCGCGGCTGCTCGACATACCGGCGTGCGTCTTCCAGCCCGGCGCGGAGACGGGGATCAACCGCCCCCGCCTCGTAGCGAGACAGGGCGCGTTCGGCACACTCGACTGCAATCTGACGCGCAACCTGGGCTGGCCAGTAGCGGAGTTCGACGGGCGTGCTCATGCGTCCCGCTCCCACACCACGTGCGCGGCACACACGTGCCGGTTCCCACGGCCCGCCCGGCTCACGCCGCCGCCTCCTCCCGCGCCTGCGCTGTCCATTCCCACACCCAGGCGATCAGCCCGATGCGGTCCGGTACCCACGCCGCACGACGAGCCGCCGCGATCGCCTGCGACACCGTCGCCACGCTCACCCCCAGCCGCACCGCGATGGCCGCGTCGCTCATCCCCAGCGCCACCAGCCGCGCGACCGCCCACTGCCGGCCGGACAGCACCGGCGGCCGCACCGTGCTGGCAGCCGCAGGCGAGCGGGGTGGGCCCGTGCTCAATCGTCATCGCCGCCGCTCCCCGCTGCCGTGTCCACGGCCAGCAGCACAATGCTCAGCCGGTAGGTGCCGAACCGATCCGTCTCCATCACGATGCTGTCGACCACGTGCGTTCTGGCGCGCAGCGCGCCCATCACGCGCTCCAGCTCGCCCAACAGGGACTCGGTGAACACGTGCTCGATCGGCTGTTCAATCGGCTGCTCACTCATCATCACTCGCTCCTCTCTGCCAGCGCCGCGCGGGCTTGCCGCAACGCCGCGGTCCAGTCGGTGATGCCGACCTGCTCAACACCAGACACCGAGCGATCAACGCGCCTCCCGGAGCGCCGCGTTGATCGTCTCCAGCCGCTCCACCTCGTCACCGGCCCGGATGATCTCCGCCTCCAGGGCCCGGTGGCAGTGCTCCATCGCCATGTCTCGGCTGTGCAACGCGCGGAGGTACTGGCCCCGGAGGCACACGCCCAGCGCGCAGCGGAGGTCCGGGCGATGGTCGTTGGTCGTCATGCGGCCCTCCGCTCCGTCGTGTTGCGCCGCGTCGCCGCCTCGGCCGCGGCCAGCACGTCGAGCACCCGCTCGTACACCCGGCGCTCCCCCGGCGGGACCAACGCGGCCACCGTCGGCAGCTGCCCGAGGGCGTGCTGGACCGCCTCCCGTAGCTGGTGGTAGTCCCGCACCGGGGTGGGTACACACCCGCCGCAGTACCACGTCACGTCGGGGCGCCACGGGTCGTAGTAGCTTGCGCGGGTCTCGCACACGCTGCAGATCATGTCGCGATATGGGCTCGGGATGGTCATGTCGCGCTCCTCTCCCTACGCACGTCAAACGTCTCCCCTACGACGCCACTCGTTGTGCGGCCTCACGCCGCCCTCCGTTCCCATTCACGCCGGAACTGTGTCCGGCCGCGCTGGAGCCTGGTCTTGAACGTCGGCTCTACCGCCGACTCACCCTGCCAGTAGTGGCGGATCAACGTGTCGCGATACATCGGCCGCAGCCGCGCCAGGGTCGCCCGCACCTCGCGCTGCGTCTCATGGGCGATCGTCGCGTCCTCCGGCGTGCCGCGCTCGATCAACGCCTCAGGGGTCAGCCGCCGATCACCCCGCACCGCCGCCGTGCCCAACCACTCCGACCGGATCGTGACGTGTTGGCGCCGCCCGTGGTACCGCTGGATGTCCAGCACGCGGTTGCGGACGGCCACCCACAGCAGCCCGCCAACGTTATCGACGTCCGGTGTGAGCGCGGGCGGGTTCGTGAGCAGGCGCAGGATCACGTCATGGCAGGCGTCGCGGCCGTCGTCGGCATCACCGGTCACCAGCGCGGCATAGCGAACCGCGCGGTCCATGATCACCGGGTAGACCTGTATGAGTGCTGCCATGACGTGCATGGATGTCTCCGTTCCCTACGCCGCCGGTCGGTATCGCGGCAGTTGCAGCAGTTCGCGCTGGAGCCAGTCCGACGCCAGGTGGTTCGTCTCTAGCCCCACAGCCATGCATCCACCCGCTCGACGGCCGCCCGGTCGAGGCCGGGGCACGCCTGCGCCACCACGTCCCAACATCGCAGTGCCAACCGGATCGCGGCCGCGAGCGATGCCACCTCGTCCTCGTCGAGCGTGACGCCCGGCCCCAGCCGATCCAGCACCCGTCGCAGTCCGGCCACGTCCGGCTGGTCCAAACAGGACACCATGAGGCCGAACACCGTGGACATAGCCTGTTTCGCCGTCAGCCAGTCGTGCGGGGTGACGCGCATGGTTGCCTCCGTTCGCTACGCCGCCGGTCGGCTGAACGGCAAATGGAGCTGGGAACGGGGACGACCCCCGTTCCCGCTCAGCAGTGCCAGTTGCTGGGTGAGATCGCGCTGTGGCGCCCGCAGTTCCGCCAGATGCGGCCGCTCCCATTCGGCCCGCGCGATC
>JADGHA010000573.1 GCA_019689695.1 Micromonosporaceae bacterium
GCCCCCGCCTCCAGCCTGACCAGCTCGCGAAGCTCCGAAGTGGACAGCTCGGTGAGCCACTGCTCGCCGGTGCCCACGATCCGGGCAGCCAGCCCGCGCTTGTCCCGGATCATCGCGGCGATCTTCTCCTCGACCGTGCCGGCGCAGACGAACTTGCGCACCTGCACCGAGCGCCGCTGGCCGATCCGGAACGCCCGGTCGGTGGCCTGGTCCTCCACCGCCGGGTTCCACCAGCGGTCCACGTGCACCACGTGGTTGGCCGCGGTCAGCGTGAGCCCGGTGCCGCCGGCCTTGAGGGACAGGATGAAAATCGGCGGTGCCGAGCGGTCGTCGGCCTGGAACCGGGCCACCAGGTCGTCCCGGGCCGCCTTGCCCGTCCCGCCGTGCAGGAACGCGACCTCGCGGGCGAACCGGGCCGACAGGTGCGCGCGCAGCATCGCGCCGAACCCCGCGTACTGGGTGAACAGCAGTGCCTTCTCGCCGGCCGCGAGCACCTCCTCGAGGATCTCCTCCAGCCGGGCGAGCTTTCCCGACCGGCCGGCCAGCCGGCTGCCGTCCTGCAGCAGTTGTGCCGGGTGGTTGCAGACCTGCTTGAGCTTGGTCATGGTGGCCAGCACCAGGCCCCGGCGCTCGATGCCCTCGCTGGACTCGATCTTCGCGAGCATGTCGTCCACCACCGCCTGGTACAGCGAGGCCTGCTCCGCGGTGAGGTTGCAGAGCACCTCCATCTCAAGCTTCTCCGGCAGGTCCGAGATGATCGACTTGTCGGTCTTGACCCGGCGTAGCACGAACGGGCCGGTGAGCCGGCGCAGCCGCTGCGCCGCCTCCTCGTCGCCGTGCCGCTCGACCGGCTCGGCGTACCTGCGCTTGAAGCTCGCCGCGTTGCCCAGCAGCCCCGGGTTGGCGAAGTCCATGATGGACCACAGGTCGGCCAGCCGGTTCTCCACCGGGGTGCCGGTGACCGCGATGCGGTGCCGGGCAGGCAGCCTGCGGACCGCGGCGGCCTGCTGGGTGGCCGCGTTCTTGATGGCCTGCGCTTCGTCGAGCACGATCCGGTGCCAGGCGATCTCGGCGAGCGCGTCGGCGTCCCGTGCGGCCAGCGCGTAGGTGGTGATCACCAGGTCCGCCCCGGCCACCGCCGCGGCGAACTTCGACCCGCGCGGGCGCTCGGCGCCGTGATGCACATGGACCCGCAGCGCGGGCGTGAAGCGCGCGGCCTCCCGCTGCCAGTTACCGACCAGTGACATTGGACAGACGAGCAGCGACGGGCCGGCGTCCGGCGGGTCGGTGGCGAGCAGGGCCAGCAGCTGCACGGTCTTGCCCAGGCCCATGTCGTCGGCGAGGATCCCGCCCATCCCGACCGACTGCAGGAACGCCAGCCAGGCCAGGCCGCGCTCCTGGTACGGGCGCAGCGTGCCCTGGAAGCCCTTTGGTGGGGGCACCGGCCGCAGCCGCCGTTCCACGTCGCCGGAGAGCAGCTCGCCCAGCCAGCCTTCCGCGGTCACCCCGGCCACCGGCAGCCCGCCCGGGCCATCCTCTGTGGACAGCGCGGTGGCGAGCAGCTCGCCGACCGTCATCTCGGCCGGCCCGTGGCGCGGCCCGGACAGCAGCTTCAGGGCGGCTGCCAGCCGGCGCGGGTCCAGCTCCACCCATTGCCCGCGCAGGCGCACCAGAGGCGCCTTCAGCTTGGTCAGCGCTGCCAGCTCGTCGGCGGTCAGTGGTTCGTCGCCGAGCGCGAGCTCCCACTCGTACTGCACGATCGAGTCGAGACCGAGCGCGCTGGTGCCGGCGACGGTGCCCGGGGCGGCCGGCGTCCCCGCCCGTAGCCGCACACCCAGCCGCCCGCGCGGCCGGCTCCACCAGGATGGCAGCAGCACGCCGAAGCCGGCGCCGGCCAGCCGCGGCGCGCCCTGGCGCAGGAACCGGTGGGCGCCGGCGGCGTCGAGGGCCAGCGCCGACGGCCGTGCGGTGCGCAGCGCCTCGGCCAGCGGCGGGTACAGCCGGGTGGCCCGGCCGAGCTCGGCCAGCAGCGTCTCCTGCGGAGACTCCAGGTGCCGGGCGAGGGCGCGCAGCGCGCCGCGGGAGCGCCACACCCGCTCGGCGTCCACCACCAGGCTCGGCTCATCAATGGCCTGCAAGGCGAACTCCAGCCGCCAGCCGTCTTCCGCGGAGCCTTCCGCAGGCTGCTCGGGATCCGGCTCGACGAGCCGGAAGCAGGCGCGCACCGCGCCGCCGAGCGCCTCACGCTGCCAGGCGGCCAGCTCGCCGGCGAGGGCGGTCACCGTCGCGGCATCGGCGGCGAACCGCCGCTGCCGTCCGGTCAGCGCGCCGCGCCACCCGGTGCCGAGCTCTTCTCCCTCGCTCAAGGTCTCCAGTGCGGCCCGGGCTGCCGCGTCCACGAGGGCGTCGAGCGCGCGCGCCGTCACCGTG
>JADGHA010000574.1 GCA_019689695.1 Micromonosporaceae bacterium
GCTCACCCTCTACAGCGGACAGATGTGCACCACGCCGCAGAACATCCTGGTGCCGGCCGCGGGCATCGACACCGACCAGGGGCACAAGAGCAGCGAGGAAGTGGCCGCCGGCATCGCCGCGGCGATCGGCAAGCTGACCGGCGATCCGGCCCGCGGCGTGGAGGTGACCGGGGCGATCGTCAACGACGGAGTGCTGGCCCGGCTGGAGCGGGCCCGCACGGTCGGCGAACTGGTGCTGGACTCGCGGGAGGTCGAGCATCCCGGCCACCCCGGCGCGGTCGTGCGCACCCCGATGGTGGTCCGGCTGGACGCCAAGGACGAGCAGACCTACGGCAGTGAGTGGTTCGGTCCGGTGTCGTTCGTGGTGACCACAGCCTCCACGGACGAGAGCCTGGCGATCTTCCGCGAGACGGTGGGGAAGAAGGGCGCGCTGACCGCCGCGGTGTACTCGACCGACGAGGCGGTGCTCGCCGCCGCCGAGGAGGCCGCTCTCGCCGCCGGCGTCCACCTCTCCTGCAACCTCACCGGCGGGATCTTCGTCAACCAGTCGGCCGCCTTCTCGGACTTCCACGGCAGCGGCGCCAACCCGGCGGCGAACACCGCGCTGACCGACGGTGCGTACGTGGCCAGCCGGTTCCGCATCGTCCAGTCCAGGCGCCCGATCTAGACGCTAAAGCTGTTTCGCCATCACCAGCTCGAAGAGGCCGGGGACGCCCGGGTACGGGTTGCGCTCGCCGGTGGGGGTGAAGCCTAGCCGGCGGTACGCCCGTATGGCCCGGTCGTTGCCCTCCATCACCTCCAGGACCAGGCGGTTCCGCCCGGCCGCGCGGGACCAGCTGGCGACCTCGTCGACCAGCTGGTCCAGCACGCCGGTGCCGCGGCAGGACCGGGTGACGTAGACCGCGAAGAGCAGGGTGCTGGCCGGGTCCTCCGGCCGGACCCGGCCGCCCGCGTGGCCGACGAGCCGGTTGTCGACGTCGGCGACGAACTGGGCCCGCTGGTCGCCCGTGGCGCACTGGGCGATCCGTTGCCGGAAATCGGCGTGTGGCCGGGCGGCGGCCTGGGCCAGCGTCTCCAGGAAGGCCAGCGGCGAGTCGGCCAGCATCTCCAGGCGTAGGGCGCGGATCCGGGCGGCCTCGGCGACGGTCACCCGGCGGACGGTGCACGGCATGAGATCTTCCTACGCCGCTCCCGCCGGCCGCGCCTCTCGTTTTCCGCGGATATTTCACGTTCTTCCGGACCTGCGATTGTCTTGGCAGGAAAGCGGTGGCCACGCGGGCGCACCAGAAGGACGCTGAATAAATATTGCCGATCAAATAGATGTTACGGCTATCAGCATCTGGAAAAACGAGCTGATTGTCCGTTTTGCGGGCGTGCGCGGAGCGGAGTCCTCGTGTAGCGTCCGAGTTCGGCCGCCGGCAATCGACCGACCCGCATGGCACGGCGAGCGTGGCGGCCCCGGCCAGCGAACGCTCCAGCCGGGGGTCTGCCGACCCAGCACCATCGAAGTGAGGAAGTGCACCGTGGCACAGGGCACCGTCAAGTGGTTCAACAGTGAAAAAGGCTACGGATTCATCGCGGTCGACGGGGGGCAGGACGTCTTCGTCCACTTCTCAGCGATCGAGATGGATGGCTACAAGGCGCTCGACGACGGGCAGCGCGTCGAATTCGAGATCGCACAGGGCCAGAAGGGCCCTCAGGCGGAGAAGGTACGCGTGATCGCCTGACGCCGGGCGCTCCAGGCGGCTGACCCGCATGTGCGGGAGCGCTCGAGCGGCCAGATCGAACGTGAACGACAAGGGCGTCGGTTCCACCGAGTGGAATCGGCGCCCTGACTCTTGCCCGCTTCCCCCGGCAGGGTGGTGTTTGCCCGGCCGGTGAGGTGTGATCGCCGGTTCTGCCCCAACCTTGCACTCGGCATGGCAGAGTGCTAAACAAGTGGTTGGCACTCGCGGCATGTGAGTGCCAACGTTACGAAAGGTCGGGGCGGTGGGGCCACCGCCGCGCGGTCCGTCCTGGGCCGTGAGGTACGGGGCCGGTCGTCGCGGGCTATCCGGCCCGGCCTACGGGCGCGCTGCCACCCGGCGGTGCGTCCGAAGGTGTAGACAGGCGGCGCACCGGGCCGGAGGGGCACGGTGTGCCGAGGATGTCGACCGGACTGGCGGGTACGGGCGGTCGCCCGTGCGCCGGCCACGGACGCCGGTCGGCGTTCTGCCGAGTGTCCAGGAGGACAACGCCGTATGGCCAAGATGATCGCGTTCGACGAGGAGGCGCGCCGCGGTCTCGAGCGGGGCATGAACACCCTCGCCGACGCCGTAAGGGTGACGCTGGGCCCGAAGGGCCGCAACGTCGTACTCGAGAAGAAGTGGGGTGCTCCCACCATCACCAACGACGGGGTGAGCATCGCCAAGGAGATCGAGCTCGAGGAT
>JADGHA010000045.1 GCA_019689695.1 Micromonosporaceae bacterium
GGGCTGGGCGTGCTGCGGATCGTCTCTGCTGTGGGCGACACCACCCCGAGTGACCGGGCGGCGATTCCGGCCGGCATGCTAGGGGGAGCCGTAGTGTGCCTGGTGTTCCTGGCAGTGGCATACGTCGGCGACCGACACGACGTACGCCCGATGGTGGCCGGTGTGGCCCGCCGCCTGCGCCCCGGCGCCCGTCGGCAGCCGGGGTCGCATAGCGGGCAAGGGTCGCCCGGCCGGAAGGAGGAGGTCGCGAGGTGACCCGGTGGACCGGGCGGGTCGTGCTGGTGCTGGCCTCCAGCACCGGCGGGATCGGGCAGCACGTGGCGTCGCTGGCGGCCGGCCTGGCCGGGGCCGGCGCGGCGGTCACCGTGTGCGGCCCGGCCGAGACCGAGCAGCGGTTCCGGTTCACCGCGCGCGACGCGGCGTTCGTTCCGGTGGAGATCCCGCCCGACCCGCGACCGGGCGACCTCCGCGCGGTGTCGGCGCTGCGGCGTGCCGTCGACGACGTCCGGGCCGACCTCGTGCACGCGCACGGCCTGCGCGCCGGCCTCGTTTCCGCGCTCGCCGGCTACCGCCGGCCCGGTGCTCGGCGACTCCGGCGCCCGCTCGTGGTGACCTGGCACAACGCCGTCCTCGCCGGCGGCCCGCGCGGGTGGGCGGCCCGCACTGCCGAACGGATCGTGGCCCGCCGTGCCGACGTGACCTTGGGCGCCTCTGCCGACCTGGTGCGCCGGGCGGCCCGGGCCGGCGCCGCCGACGCCCGGCTGGGCGCGGTCGCCGCGCCCGCCCTGCCGCCGCCCACCCGCTCCCCGGCCGCGGTCCGGGCCGAGCTGGGCGCCGGTGACCAGACGGTACCGGTGATCCTGTCGGTCGGCCGGCTGCACCCGCAGAAGGCGTACCCGGTCCTGATCGAGGCCGCCGCCCGATGGCGGGACCTGACTCCACCGCCGGTGGTGGTGATCGCCGGGAGCGGGCCGAGCTACCCGCAGCTGGCGAACCTGATCTCGGCCGCTCGGGCGCCGGTGACCCTGCTCGGACACCGCACGGACGTGGCGGACCTGCTCGCCGCGGCGGACCTGGCCGTGGTCTCCAGCCGGTGGGAGGCGCGGCAGCTGTTCGCCCAGGAGGCCCTGCGCTCCGGCACCCCGCTGGTCGCCACGGACGTGGGCGGTATCCCCGAGCTGGTCGGCGACGCCGCCGTCCTGGTGCCGCCCGGCGACCCCGATGCGCTGGACGCCGCGGTGCGCCGGCTGCTGGCCGATCCTGAGTTGCGTGCGGAGTACGCCCGGCGGGGCCGCGAGCGCGCCGACCAGTGGCCCACCGAGGAGGACGTGCTCGCGCAGGTCAGCGCCGTCTACGCCGAGCTGGCGCCCGCGCCGCCGCACCCGGCCGCGCCGCCAGCGGAACCGGCCGCGTCGGCCCCACCCGCCGCTGAGGCCGCGCCTGCCGGGGACGCTCGGGAGGTCGCCGGGTAATGCACCTGCGCCGGTTCGCGCCCTACCTGATCGCCGTCGCCGCGGCGGCGGGCACGCTGGCCACCACGGCCGCGAGGCCTGCCACCGGGGCGTCGCACCAGCGCGTCGAGTACGTGGTGGTGGTGGGCGTGGCGGGCCTGCGCTGGGAGGATGTGGACCAGACGAATACGCCAACGCTGTGGGCGATGGCCGAGCGCGGTTCGATCGGCTCCCTCGCCGTCCGCTCCGGACACCATCCCACCTGCCCGGCCGACGGGTGGGTGACCCTGGGCGCCGGCAACTACGCCACGCGGAACCGGACCCCCGGAGGGGGATGCCCGCCCGCCGAGGTGAGGATCGAGCCGGCGTCGGGCGGCGGCGCGAAACTGCCCGACCAGCAGGACCTGGTCACGTACAACCGGTCCAAGCTGGCCTGGGGGGCGATGCCGGGCGCGCTGGCGGAGTCGGTGCGCTGCACCGTCGCGGTCGGGCCGGGTGGCGCGGTCGCCGGGGCGCGGCCGTTCGGGCGGGTGGACCGGTACGTGGGAGTCCTGCCCGCCGACCCGGCCAGGCTGTTGTCCCAGTGCGTGCTGAGCATCGTGGACCTGGGTGAGGTCTCGGCCGACACCCCGGCCGGTCGGGCGGCCCAGGCCCGCGCGGTGGACCGCGCGCTGGCCACGGTGCTCGCTGCGCGCCCCGATCGGTCCCTGGTCATCGTCGGCGGGGTGGCCGACACCGGGGGCACATCGCGGCTGCATGTGGCGATCGCGGACGGGCCCGGCTGGGATCGCGGCTGGCTCACCTCGGCCAGCACCGGGCGCACCGGCTACCTGCAGCTGGTCGATATCGCCCCGACCGCGCTCGCGGCGCTGGGCAAGCCGGAGCCGCCGCAGCTGTTCGCCGGGCACCCGGCCCAGCGGGTCGAGGGCCGCAGCACGGACCTGAAGGCGGCGGTCACCGGCCCGGCCGACGCCGACCGGGAGGCCGGCGCACAGCGCGGGATCGTCCGTTGGTTCACTGGCATGCTCGTGCTGTTCCAGTTGCTCCTGCTCGCCGGCACAGTGCCGCTGCTGCGTCGCGCCCGGGGCTCAACGGGCTCAACGGGGCCCGCCGGCCCGCGCCCGGTCCCGCGGCGGCTGATCGCCGCGATGGAGGTCCTGCTGGTCGCCGCCGCCCTGGCCATTCCCGCGGCGCTTGCCGCCGACGCGGTGCCGTGGTGGCGTACGGACCTGCCTGGCCTGGTCTTCGGAGCCACCGCGCTGGCCATCCTGGCCGTGGCCACCACCCTGGTGGTGGTCAGCCCGGCGTTTCGTTCCACGCTCGGGCCGATGCAGGTGGTGGCCGCCGCCGCTGCCGTCGTCGTCGGCGTCGACCTGCTCACCGGGGCGCAGCTGCAGCTCAACGGCGTGGCCGGCTACTCGGCGCTGGAGGGCGGCCGGTACGCCGGCGTGGGGACCATTGGTCTCGGCGTGTTCACCGCGGGCATCCTGCTCGCCGCCGGCTGCCTGGCCCACCGCGTGCCGCGCCTCTGGCGCCCGCCGGTGCTGGTGCTGGTCGGCGGGGTCGGCGTGGTCATGGTCGGCAGCCCGTACCTGGGCGCGGACACCGGCGGCGCGGTGGCGTTGACCGCGGGGGTGTGCCTCGCGGTCGCGCTCTCCGCCGGCGGCTGGCTCACCTTCCCCCGGCTGGCCTGGGCCACCCTGGCCGGGCTGGCGGTGACCGCCGGTTTCGCCGTGGTCGACCTGGTCCGGCCGGAGCAGGAGCGGGGCGAGCTGGGCCGGTTCCTGCACCGGGTCAGCGAAGGGTCGGCCGGGCTGGCCGTGCAGCGCTCGGGTGCGGCGAACATCCTGGCGCTGGTCGGCAGCCCGCTGACCATCCTCGCCGTGGCCGCCGCGTTCTTCTGCTGGTTCGCGCTGCTGCAGCCGTGGGGCGGCCTGAAGCGGCTGTACGGCCTGCACCCGACGATCCGGGGCGCGGTGGCGGGCACCGCGGTGGCGACGGTCATCGGCGGCGTGCTCGGCGGCGCCGCGCTCACGGTGGCTGGCGCGGCCGCGGCGACCGCCGTGCCGCTGGCCACCCTCGCCGCGCTCCGGGTGCTCGGCCACGCGTCGGAGCGCACCCACCTCCCGGTCGCGCCACCGGACATCCCGATCCCGGCCCCGCGCGAGATCGCCCTCCCGGGCCTGCGCGATGTCGCCACCGCACCCCGCCACCCCGCCTGACCAGCGACGCACGCGCCGCGGCCGCGACGACGCGGTGACAGCGCCGCCGGCCGGTGGCGGCGGAGGGTCCGGGCGACACGCGAGCGGTGCACAGGGGCGGCGGGCCGGGGTGAGGTGTTACCGTGGAATCCCGTGGATCGCGCGGTCACGCAGTCGTACCGCCGGTCACCCTGACCAAGTTGACGACCACGGGAGCGCGTGTTGGCCGCAGCGGCACGGACGACCAAGCACATCTTCGTCACGGGGGGCGTCGCCTCCTCACTCGGCAAGGGGCTGACCGCCTCCAGCCTGGGTAACCTGCTGACCGCCCGCGGACTGCGGGTGAGCATGCAGAAGCTCGACCCGTACCTCAACGTGGACCCCGGCACCATGAACCCGTTCCAGCACGGCGAGGTGTTCGTGACCGAGGACGGTGCCGAGACCGACCTCGACGTCGGGCACTACGAGCGGTTCCTGGACCGGTCGCTGTCGGCGAAGGCGAACGTGACCACCGGCCAGATCTACTCGGCGGTGATCGCCAAGGAGCGGCGGGGCGAGTACCTCGGGGACACGGTGCAGGTGATCCCGCACGTGACCAACGAGATCAAGGACCGGATCCTGGCCATGGCCGAGCCGGACGAGGACGGCCGCACCCCGGACGTGGTGATCACCGAGGTGGGCGGCACGGTCGGCGACATCGAGTCGCTGCCGTTCCTGGAGGCGATCCGCCAGGTCCGCCACGAGGTCGGTCGGGACAACTGCTTCTACCTGCACGTGTCGCTGGTGCCGTACCTGGCCCCGTCCGGCGAGCTGAAGACCAAGCCGACCCAGCACTCGGTGGCCGCCCTGCGCAGTATCGGTATCCAGCCGGACGCGCTGGTCTGCCGCTCCGACCGGGAGATCCCGGACAAGCTCAAGCACAAGCTGTCGCTCTACTGCGACGTTGACCGCGAGGCGGTGATCGCCGCTCCGGACGCGCCGAGCATCTACGACATCCCGCGCGTGCTGCACCAGGAGGGCCTGGACGCGTACGTGGTGCGCCGGCTCAACCTGTCGTTCCGCGACGTGGACTGGCGCCGCTGGGACGACCTGCTCAAACGGGTGCACCACCCGCGGCACTCGGTCACCGTGGCCATCGTCGGCAAGTACGTCGACCTGCCCGACGCGTACCTGTCGGTGAGCGAGGCGATCCGGGCCGCCGGCTTCGCCCACCGGGCCCGGGTGGAGCTGCGCTGGGTGCCCAGCGACGAGTGCGTGACACCGTCCGGCCGGGCGGCCGCGCTGGCCGGCGTGGACGGCGTGGTCATCCCCGGCGGGTTCGGCGTGCGGGGCATCGAGGGCAAGATCGGCGCCGCCCGGTACGCCCGGGAGAACGGCATCCCCACCCTCGGCCTGTGCCTGGGCCTGCAGTGCATGGTGATCGAGGTGACCCGGCACGTGGCCGGGCTGGAGGGGGCGAACTCGACCGAGTTCGACGAGCGGGCGCCGCACCCGGTGATCGCCACGATGGCCGAGCAGGAGGACATCGTCGCCGGCAAGGGGGACTTGGGCGGCACGATGCGGCTGGGCGCGTACCCGGCGGTGCTCACGCCCGGCTCCATCGTGGCCGAGGCGTACGGCTCCACCAAGGTGAGCGAGCGGCACCGGCACCGGTACGAGGTGAACAACGCCTACCGGGAGGCGCTGGACAAGTGCGGGCTGCACATCACCGGCACCTCGCCGGACGGCCAGCTGGTCGAGTTCGTCGAGATGGACCGGGCGCTGCACCCGTTCTTTGTGGCGACGCAGGCGCATCCCGAGCTCAAGAGCCGCCCGACCCGGCCGCATCCGCTGTTCACCGCGTTCGTCGCCGCGGCGCTGGAGTACTCCGCCGCCGACCAGCTGCCGGTGGAGATCCCGGACACCGAGACCGACCACGCCGACAGGTACGCCCCGGCGCCGGCCCCGGTGCAGGCCGCGGCCCGCTCATGACCGACCCCGACGAGTACCGCGTCGTCTCCCGGCAGGAGCAGTTCCGCGGCCCGGTGTTCACCGTGGTCACCGACCAGGTGCGGATGCCGTCCGGGCGGACCGTGCCCCGCGACTACGTGGAGCACATCGGCGCGGTCGGGGTGGTCGCCCTGGACGCGCACGGCAGGGTGGTGCTGGTCCACCAGTACCGGCACCCGCTGCGCGACCACTTGTGGGAGCTGCCGGCGGGCCTGGTCGACATGGACGGCGAGGCGCCGCACGCGACCGCCCTGCGGGAGCTGGCCGAGGAGGCGGACCTGTACGCCGGCCGCCTGGACCTGCTGCTGGACATGCGGACCTCGCCCGGCTACTCCACCGAGCGGATCCGCATCTTCCTCGCCAGGGACCTGACCCCGGTGCCGGAGGCGGACCGCCACGAGCGGCACGACGAGGAGGCCGGGATGCAGGCGCGGTGGTTCGACCTCGACGAGGCGGTCCGCATGGTCTTCGCCGGCGAGATCACCAACGGCCCGGCAGTGGCCGGCCTGCTCGCCGCCGCCCGCGCCCGCGACGAGGGCTGGCGGCCGCTGCGCCCCACCGGCTCCGCCTGACCGGGCGACCGTGACGGCCGGCGTTGCGCGGTGCCGGCCGGGTCAGACCTCCGGGTTGCCGTTCGCCGACGTCGGTGAGATCGCCGCCGCGACGTCCCAGTGCTCGACGACCTTGCCGTGCTTGTCCACCCGGAAGATGTCGACGAGCTTGGTGCCGAGCTCGGTGTAGACCGGCACCGCACCGGTGGCCAGCGAGTGGGTGATGACGAAGTCGCACTCCGCGAAGACCCGCCGGATGTCGATGTGCGCGTCCGGGAACGCGGCGGTGAAGCTCTCCACGAACGCGATGAAGGCGTCGAAGCCGTTGGCGGCCAGCGGGTTGTGCTGGATGTACTCGTCGCCGCCGTAGAGCTGGACCGCCCGGCGCGGGTTCTTGTCGTTGAACGACATCGTGTAGAACGCCACCACGTTGCGCTTGTTGCGCTCCAGCTGGTGCTTGCTGCGGGCGCATGCCGCGGACCCGCGGTCGCCGCTGAACGGCACCGGATCCGCCTGCGCGTCGCCGTGGTGCACGACGACGAGGCCCAAGCTCATGCTCAGCGCGGCGAGCACGGCGGCGGCGAGCGCGCGCACCGGCGTGATGACCTTCATGGCTTCCTCCGTAGATCGATCGATCTGAGTAGGCAAGACATGATGGCCTGGCGACGGCGCCCGCACCACAGCCCGCCCGCCCGGCGGAAGCCTTTCTTGCCGAGCCGTGGCGCCCAGGTGGCGTCCGACACAGTGTCAGCGACGGGCGGGGATGGTTGACGCAATGGTGACCAGCCGGGGGGCGCACGGTATCTACACTTCGCGCGTGAAGGTGGCAATCCCACGCGAGATCAAGAACAACGAGTACCGGGTGGCGATCACCCCGGCCGGCGTCCACGAGTTCGTCCGCGCCGGCCACGAGGTCTACGTGGAGGCCTCTGCCGGAGCCGGGTCGTCCATCGCCGACGCCGACTTCGCCCACGCAGGAGCCACGATCCTGCCGAGCGCGGACGACGTCTGGGCCGAAGGCGACCTGATCCTGAAGGTCAAGGAGCCGGTCGCCGAGGAGTACCACCGGATGCGCCCGGGCCAGGTGCTGTTCACCTACCTGCACCTGGCCGCGTCGAGGGAGTGCACCGAGGCGCTGCTGCAGCGACGGGTGGTCGGCATCGCCTACGAGACGGTGGAGACGCCCGACGGTGCGCTTCCGCTGCTCGCCCCGATGTCCGAGGTGGCCGGCCGGCTCGCCCCGCAGGTCGGCGCGTACCACCTGATGAGCTCCGGTGGCGGCCGCGGCATCCTGGTCAGCGGCGTCTCCGGCGTGTACGCGGCCAAGGTCGTGGTGATCGGCGCCGGCGTCTCCGGGATGAACGCCGCGGCGATCGCCCTCGGCATGCAGGCCGAGGTGCTGCTGCTGGACAAGAACATCAACAAGCTGCGCCAGGCGGACGCGATCTACCAGGGGCACCTGCAGACCGTCGCGTCCAACGCGTACGAGATCGAACGGGCCGTGCTCGACGCGGACCTGGTCATCGGCGCGGTGCTGGTGCCCGGGGCCAAGGCGCCCAAGCTGATCTCCAACGAGCTGGTCTCGCGGATGCGGCCGGGCAGCGTGCTGGTGGACATCTCGATCGACCAGGGCGGCTGCTTCGAGGACTCGCGACCGACCACGCACGCCGACCCGGTCTACCGGGTACACCAGTCGCTCTTCTACTGCGTGGCGAACATGCCCGGCGCGGTGCCGCACACCAGCACGTACGCGCTGACCAACGTCACGCTGCCGTACGCGCTGGAGCTGGCCAACCACGGCTGGCGAGACGCGCTGCGCCGAGACCGGGCGCTCGCTCTCGGGCTGAACACGGTGGACGGGCACATCGCCTACGGGCCGGTGGCGGAGGCGCACGGCATGTCCAGCGTGAAACTGGACGAGGTTCTTGCCTGAGCGGTTGCACCAGGTCGTCCGGGCCTACCTGGACCACCTGACTGTGGAGCGCGGGCTGTCCGGCAACACCCTCGCCGCGTACCGCCGGGACCTCGCCCGCTACGTCGACGCGCTCGCCGCCGCCGGCGTCACCGAGATCGGCCAGGTCACCGAGGCGGACGTCGCCGCCCACCTGGCCCGGCTGCGCGAGGGGGACGAGGAGCATCCGCCGCTGGCCGCCGCGTCGGCCGCGCGGGCGGTCGTCGCGGTCCGCGGGCTGCACCGCTTCGCGCAGCGGGAAGGGTGGGCCGCGGCGGACCCGGCCCGGGACGTGAAGCCGCCGGCGCTGCCGCGGCGACTCCCCAAGGCGCTCGACGTCGACCAGGTCTTCCGGCTGCTCGCCGCCCCCGGCGGGGACGGGCCACTGGCGCTGCGGGACAAGGCGCTGCTGGAGTTCCTGTACGGGACGGGGGCGCGGATCTCGGAGGCGGTCGGGTGCGCGGTGGACGACCTCGACCTGGACGCCGGCGCGGTCGCGCTGCACGGCAAGGGCGGCCGTACCCGGGTGGTACCGGTCGGGGCGTACGCGTGCCAGGCGTTGCAGGCCTACCTGGTGCGGGGCCGGCCGGCGCTGGCGGCCGAGGCCACCCGGCCCAACCGGGGTGCGGTCTTCCTCAACGCCCGGGGCGGTCGGCTGTCCCGGCAGGGCGCATGGGCCGTCCTGCGAGAGGCCGCCGCCCGAGCCGGCGTGCCCGCCTCGCCGCACACGCTGCGCCACTCGTACGCCACCCACCTGCTCGACGGCGGGGCGGACATCCGGGTCGTGCAGGAGCTGCTGGGCCACGCCTCGGTGACCACGACGCAGGTCTACACGCTGGTCACCGTGGAGCGGCTGCGCGAGGTCTACGCCACCTCGCACCCGCGGGCGCTGGCCTAGCCGCGCGATGGCGGCAACCGACCGGCGGGACCAGGCGTCTTTCCCCGACACGCCGTCCACAGACCACGTGGCAGAGTGCCGCGTGGCGTACAGTCGGGCAACGGCGCGGTTTGGCGACATCCGGGCCGGGGGCGACAACCCCGGCCCACCGCCAAGGCAGCGGACAGCCGCGGCGGCACCGACCCGCCTCGGGAAGGGCGTAGCGACAGATGGTAGGCAACAGCGACCGGGCCGAGGGGTGGACCTCGACGCTGCGGGCCGAGCAGTCCGCTGTGGACCTCGGTGCCGAACTCGGTCCCGCCGACCCGTCGGCATACACCACCCGCAAGCCGATTCCGGAGCCGATGCCCACCGACCAGCACGGCCCGGCCCGCATCATCGCGATGGCCAACCAGAAGGGCGGGGTGGGCAAGACCACCACCACGATCAACCTGGGTGCGGCGCTGGCCGAGTACGGCCGGCGGGTACTGCTGGTGGACTTCGACCCGCAGGGCGCGCTCTCCGTTGGCCTCGGGGTGAACCCGCACACCCTGGACCTGTCCATCTACAACCTGCTGATGCAGGACGACATCAGCATCGACGACGTCCTGATCAAGACCGACGTCGCCGGCCTGCACCTGCTGCCGGCCAACATCGACCTGTCCGCAGCGGAGATCCAGCTCGTCACCGAGGTGGCCCGGGAGATGGCCCTGGCCCGGGTGCTCAAGGCGGTCCGCAAGGATTACGACTTCATCCTCATCGACTGCCAGCCCTCGCTCGGCCTGCTGGCGATCAACGCGCTGACCGTGTCGCACGGCGTGCTCATCCCGCTGGAGTGCGAGTTCTTCAGCCTGCGTGGGGTGGCGCTGCTGCTGGACACGATCGACAAGGTGCGCGAGCGGCTCAACTTCGACCTGGAGCTGGAGGGCATCCTCGCCACCATGTACGACAGCCGCACCACACACTGCCGGCAGGTGCTGCAGCGGGTGGTGGAGGCGTTCGGCGACAAGGTCTACCAGACGGTGATCACCAAGACGGTGAAGTTCCCCGAGTCGAACGTCGCCGGCACCCCGATCACCTTGCTCGACCCGGCCTCGTCGGGTGCCCGCAACTACCGCCAGCTCGCGCGTGAGGTGATCGCCGCACAGGTCGAGCGCGGATAGCCGGGGTTGTGCGCTGCAGCGGGTGGGAGAGGTTACCTTCGAGCGGTGACGGTCGACCCTGCCCCGGCCTCCCAGGGCGGCCCGCAGCGGCCCGCCGACCCGGCGCTGCCCGCGAACGGCTTCACGGTGCGGCTGGCCAACTTCACCGGCCCGTTCGACCTGCTGCTGCAGCTGATCGGCAAGCACAAGCTGGACGTCACCGAGGTGGCCCTGCACCAGGTGACCGACGAGTTCATCGCCTACATCCGGGCCATGGGGGACGCCTGGGACCTGGACGAGGCGAGCGAGTTCCTGGTGGTCGCCGCCACCCTGCTGGACCTGAAGGCGGCCCGGCTGCTGCCCGCCGCCGAGGTGGAGGACGAGGAGGACCTCGCCCTGCTGGAGGCGCGCGACCTGCTGTTCGCCCGGCTGCTGCAGTACAAGGCGTTCAAGGAGGCCGCGGCGTACCTGGCCGAGCTGGAGACCTCGGGCGCACGGCGGCACCCGCGCGCGGTGCCGATGGAGCCCCGGTACGCGCAGGCCCTGCCCGACCTGGTGCTCGGCATCGGCCCGGAGCGGCTGGCCGCGCTCGCCGCCCGGGCGATGGCGCCCAAGCCCCGTCCGGTAGTGTCGCTCGACCACGTCCACCAGGTGCGGGTCAGCGTGCGCGAGCACGCCGCGCTGCTGCGCGACAAGCTGGTCCAGGTGGGCTCGGCGAGTTTCCGCGCGCTGTGCGCGGACTGCCGGTCCACCCTGGAGGTGGTCGCGCGGTTCCTCGCGCTGCTAGAGCTGTACCGTGAAGGGTTGGTCGGGTTCACGCAGGTGCAGGCGCTGGGGGAGCTGACCGTGCAGTGGACCGGCGGGGACGCCGCCGGTGACCTGGAGATCGACGAGTACGCCGGCGCGCCGGTGGAGCCGGGCCCAAGGTCGTGACCGCGGCCCGCGCGATGCCGCGCGCAGTCGCCGCGAACGGGTGAACCGGCGGGAGGAGAAGCAGGGTGGGCAGCGACGACCGTGGGCGGTCGCTCGCCGACGAGGCGGCGAGCTGGGTGCCGCCGTGGCTGCGGGTGGCGCCGGCCGGCGGGGCACGGCCGGAGGCCACCGCGAACGGGGCCGAGAGGACCAGGGAGGCCTTGCCGGCCACGGACCGGGCTGAGGAGGGCGGGGAAGACCTTGCCGCCGCCGAGGCCGAGGACGCCGCGGCTATTGCGGGCGACGACGCCCTGGCGGCTGCAGGCGGGGCAGACGACGCCCTGGCGGCTGCGGGCGGGGCTGACGACGCCCTGGCGGCTGCGGGCGGGGCTGAGGATGGCGGCGAGGTGCTTGCCGCCGCCGAGGCCGATGACGCTGTGACTCTTGTAGGCGACGACGCCGTGGCCGCCGACCAGGCGTACACGGACGCGCCGGGCGACGAGGCCGCCGAGGCGCTGGCCGGCGCGGCCGCCGAGCCGCTGGGCGACGCCGCGGCCGAGCCCCCGGGCGACGAGGCCGCCGAGTCCCCGGTCGACGAGGCCGAGATCCGTGCCGAGGAGCCCGATCTCCCACTCGCCGGCACCGCACCCGGGCAGGTCGAGTCGCCCCGGCCGGACGAGGAGGCATCTTCCGGACCGCTGGCCCTGGTCGCGGACGCGGAGCTGCGCGGTGCGCTGGAGGCCATCCTCCTGGTGGTGGAGGAGCCGGTCAGCGAGGCGACCCTGGCGCAGGTGCTCCAGCAGCCGACCGAACGGGTCGCCGAGCTGCTCAGCGGGCTCGCCGCCGAGTACGAGTCGACCGGCCGGGGGTTCGAGCTGCGCAAGGCGGCCGGCGGTTGGCGGCTCTACACCCGCCCGCAGTACGCCCAGTATGTGGAGCGGTTCGTCCTGGACGGGCAGCAGGTGCGGCTGACCCAGGCGGCGCTGGAGACGCTCGCCGTCATCGCCTACAAGCAGCCGGTGACGCGCTCCCGGATCTCGGCGATCCGCGGCGTCAACTGCGACGGCGTGATCCGTACCCTGGTCTCCCGTGGCCTGGTCGAGGAGTGCGGCACCGAACCGGACAGCGGCGCCTTCCTGTACCGGACCACAACCCTGTTCCTGGAGAAGCTGGGCCTGAACTCGGTGGAGGAGCTGCCACCGCTGGCCCCGTTCCTGCCCGACGACGTGGATGAGATCAGCGATGCCCCACGCTGAGCGCACCGCCGCCCCCGGCGCCGTGCGGCTGCAGAAGGTCCTGGCCAGCGCCGGCGTGGGCTCCCGCCGGGCCAGCGAGGAGCTGATCGCTGCGGGGCGGGTGACCGTCGACGGCCGGGTGGCCCGCCTCGGCGACAAGGTGGACCCGGCCACCGCCGTGATCCACGTGGACGGCGAGCGGGTCGTGACCAACACCCGGCTGGCCTACCTGGCGATGAACAAGCCGGCCGGCGTCGTCTCCACGATGGCCGACGAGCGGGGCCGGGCCGCCCTCGCCGACTACCTGGGCAGCGTCTCCGAGCGCGTCTACCACGTCGGCCGGCTGGACGCCAACAGCGAAGGGCTGCTGCTGCTCACCAACGACGGGGACCTGGCCCACCGGCTCATGCACCCGTCGTACGAGGTTCCGAAGACGTACGTGTGCGAGGTGGCCGGCCCGCTGCCGCGCGCCGTCGGGCGCCAGCTGCTGGCCGGAGTGGAGCTGGCGGACGGGCCGGTGCGGGTGGACTCCTTCCGCGTGCTCGACGCCATCGACCGGACCGCACTGGTCGAGGTGGTCCTGCACGAGGGCCGCAAGCACGTGGTCCGCCGGATGTTCGACGAGGTGGGGCACCCGGTGTTCCGCCTGGTGCGTACCGCCATCGGCCCGATCCGGCTCGGCGACCTGAAACCCGGCCGGGTCCGCCGGCTCAACCGGGCGGAGGTGGCTGCGTTGTTCAAAGCCGTGGGTGGCTGAATGGGCGCCTGCCAGACCGGGCATGATTGGGTGAGCGGCAGCTACGCGACCGCTGGCTGCGGGCGATCGATGGCGGGCACGAGAAAGGACGCGGGGCGTGGACCGTTGTGTGGTGGCCGTAGACGGACCGTCTGGTTCCGGCAAGTCGACGGTTTCCAAGCGACTGGCCGTATCGATCGGCGCGCGCTACCTCGATACCGGCGCGATGTACCGCGCGGTGACCTGGGCGGTCCTGCGGGACGGCGTGGACCCGCAGGACGCCGACGCGGTGGCGAAGGTGGCCGGCGGTATCGACCTGTTCGTCGGCACCGACCCGCTCAACCCGCACGTGCGCGTTGACGGCGTACCGGTCGACAAGGAGATCCGCGGCCCGGAGGTGACCGGCGCGGTCTCCGCCGTCGCCGCGGTACCGGCAGTGCGCCAGCTCATGGTGGCCCGGCAGCGCGACATCATCGCGACCGCGCGCCGCATCGTGGTCGAGGGCCGCGACATCGGCACGGTCGTGGCGCCTGACGCGGAGCTGAAGGTTTTCCTCACCGCCTCCGCCGACGAGCGGGCCCGCCGGCGCAGCCTGGAGATCGCCGCCGACGTCCATGCCACCGCCGCCGACATGGCCCGCCGGGACCGGCTCGACTCGACCCGCACGCTCAGCCCCACCCAGCAGGCGCCGGACGCAATCGAGCTGGACACCACGGCGCTCGGCATCGACGAGGTCGTCTCCACCCTGCGCGACATGCTGGACAGGCGCAAGGCCAATGCCCGCTGACGCCGACGCCGTAGCGCCGGCCAGCCTGGACGACACGGATACGGCGCACTGGCGCGGCGGTCCGGTGCCGGTGGTGGCCGTGGTGGGCCGGCCGAACGTCGGCAAATCCACTTTGGTCAACCGGATACTGGGGCGGCGGCAGGCCGTCGTGGAGGACGTCCCGGGCGTGACCCGCGACCGGGTCGCCTACGACGCGCAATGGTCCGGCCGGCGGTTCACCGTGGTGGACACCGGCGGCTGGGAGCCGGACGCCAAGGACCGCGCCGCAGCCATCGCCGCACAGGCCGAGGCCGCCGTCGCCACCGCCGACGTCGTCCTGTTCGTTGTGGACGCCGTGGTCGGCGCGACCGATGTGGACACTGCCGCGGTGAAGATGCTGCGCCGCAGCGCCAAGCCCGTCCTGCTGGTGGCGAACAAGGCGGACAACGCCGCCATCGAGCTGGAGGCGGCAACACTGTGGTCGCTGGGCCTCGGCCAGCCGTACCCGGTGTCGGCGCTGCACGGCCGGGGGGCGGGCGAGCTGCTCGACGCCGTCCTCGACGTGCTCCCGCAGGCGCCGCCCGAGCAGCCTTCGCCGCCGCGCGGCCCGCGCCGGGTGGCCCTGGTCGGCCGCCCCAACGTCGGCAAGTCCAGCCTGCTCAACCGGCTGGCCCGCGAGGAGCGGGCGGTGGTGGACGCGGTCGCCGGCACCACGGTGGATCCGGTGGACAGCCTGGTCGAGATCGGCGGCGAAACCTGGCACCTGGTGGACACCGCCGGCCTGCGGCGCAAGGTCGGCACCGCCAGCGGCACGGAGTACTACGCCAGCCTGCGCACCGCCGGCGCGATCGAGGCCGCCGAGGTGGCCGTCGTCCTGCTCGACGCCACCGAGCCGATCAGCGAACAGGACCAGCGCATCCTGACGATGGTCACGGAGGCGGGGCGGGCCCTGGTGCTGGCGTTCAACAAGTGGGACCTGATGGACCCGGACCGCCGCTACTACCTGGATCGCGAGATCGACCGGGAGCTGCGGCGGATCCCCTGGGCGATCCGGCTGAACGTCTCCGCGAAGACCGGCCGCGGGGTGGAGAAGCTGGCCCCGGCCATGCGGACAGCGCTGGCCAGTTGGGAGAAGCGGATCCCGACCGGCCAGCTCAACCAGTGGCTCACGACTCTGACGCAGGGCACCCCGCACCCGGTCCGCGGCGGGCGGGCACCACGGGTGCTGTTCGCGACCCAGCCGGGCACCTGCCCGCCGCGGTTCGTCCTGTTCACGTCCGGGCAGCTCGACACGGCGTACGTGCGGTTCATCGAGCGCAAGCTGCGCGAGGAGTACGGCTTCGAAGGCAGCCCGGTGGACATCGCGGTCCGCCCGCGCAAGCGGCAGGGCGGCCGGCAGCGGTAGGGGCCGCGCGCTGGAGCGGCGGGATCTGCGCTAGGCTGTATCGGCACCCGCGGGTAGGTTGTCCCGCGGCACGGGACGTGGCGCAGCTTGGTAGCGCACTTGACTGGGGGTCAAGGGGTCGTGGGTTCAAATCCCGCCGTCCCGACGCAGGTCAGGGGGTATTTTCCATCGATGGATTTACCCGCTCTGGGGACCAGGGTGACTAACTGAGTGACTAGTGCTTCTCGCTGTTAGTTCTTCGGGGGTGTGGTCCAGGCGGTGAGGTAGAGGCCGCAGGCGGTGTCGAGGGCGTCTTCGGGGCAAACTTCAGCACCGCCAGCATCACCGCCGGGTCATACGCCGCGCCGCCC
>JADGHA010000575.1 GCA_019689695.1 Micromonosporaceae bacterium
GTGGCCGGGCCTATCGGGTCCAGTCGCGGTGTAGATGCGTCCGGGGGCGAGCGGGTCAGGCCGCCTCCCGGCAGGCGGCGCCGGCACCGACGCCGGCGTCACAAGTGGTGTGCGGGTTTGCCCAGGTGCCGGCATCCCCCGCCACGGGGGTGCTCGTCTGTCCCGCGCCGGGCTCGTGGCGGGTGTCGCCGGTGCCGGGCGCCTGCCCGGGCTCGGGCTGGAGTTCCTCGGCGGGGGCGTCACCGCGGTAGGGGCGGTCGTCGATGATCGCCTGCTCGATCGGTGCCGGGTGATAGCCGAGCTCGACCAGCAGGGACAGGTAGGCGCGGGCGTCGGCGCGGCTGACCGCGCCGGTCCGGTCGTGCCGCCAGATGTAGCGGGAAGAGTCCGGGACGGTCATCTGGTGCTCATACGCTACGGCGATCGGGGCCAGGGCCAGCAGCGGCAGCCGGTTCGGGCGGACCATGGTGGTGCTCGCCGCGTCAATGGCGCGGGCCAGTTTCGCCCACAGGGCGGTGTGCCGGGCGCCGGTGAGCTTGTCCCGCAACGGGGCGGGCATCTCCACCAGCTGCCGGGCAACCCAGGCCAGCACCGGTTTGGGCGCGCCGGCGCGGGCCAGCAGGGCGGCCACCCATTCCTGCCGCACGCTCGCGCTGGCCTTCCACGCCCGGTTGCCCTCGATGACCAGCGCCCGCTCCGGCTCACCCGCCCGGGCAGAAGCAGCCGGGGCGTCCGCTGCCGACAGCGGTGTTTCCGGCGGCGTGTAGCCGTGGCTGCCGGGGCGGGTGCAGTAGGCCACCGGCGTGGCCGTGCCCCAGGTGCGCAGGAACACCCCGTGCCCCTCGCAGGTGGCGTGCGTGCCGGGGTCGAAGCCGTCGACGGCATCGGCCAGGCGGGTGAGGGTGAGCGCCCCGGCCGGGACGGTGTCGGTCACGCGGATCCCGGCCTGCTCCAGCTCGGCGCGTACCCGGGCGCGCTCGGCCGCCTCGGCCCGCTCGGTGCGGATGTGCTCGACCGCATACCGGACCGTATGCCCCCAGCCGACCCTGCGGTGGATCTCCGCCAGGGCCTGCTCGTCGCCGTCGAACTCGGCCAGCAGCGCCAACTCCTCCAGCGTCCAGTCGTGATTCATCCGCTGGGCGGCCCGGCGGGTCGCCGCCGACAGCCCTCCCGCGGTGATGGCCCCCGCGACCTGTTCGCGGGTGCGGCCGGTGAGCCTGCGGATGCGGGTACGGCCGGCCCCGGCCTCATGCGCCGCAAACAGCGCCGCAGCCTGCTCGAAAGCGGTCAGCCCCCGCCGGAACTCGTCGTCGTTTTCCACCACCATGTCGATGAACTGGCCGGCGCGGTCGCCGGCCTTGGCCAGGTCGACCAGGCACAACAGGTCGGGCAGCCGCTCACGGCGGGCGGCGGCCAGGCGCCGGTTGCCCTTGGTCACCCAAAACCGGTACCCGTCCTGTCCCTCCCTGCGCGGGTGGTCGTCCGGGATCGGGACGACGTGAACGGGAACCTGCTGCTCGGCCGCAAGGGATCGGCAGAACGCCTCAGTCAGCGCGTAGTCGGCCCGGACGTTGCCGGGATGGTGGTCGAGCAACTCCAGCGGGATACGGGCCAGGCGAACCTGCCCGGTCTCACAAAGACCGGTCTCCCAATCGGCTGCCGGCACAGGCATTGCGAACTCCTTTCGATGACGTGAAACGGAACAGAAACCAGGTGAGGAAAGCGGGCCCCGGTTCGCGGGCCGGGTGCGCTGTGTGCCGGATGGCGCCGCCGGCGCACCAGAACGGGTGCGGGCGGCCCCTGCGCACGAGCCGCCCGCAAGCGAACAGATCAGGCGACCAGCGGGGCGGCCGGCCCGTCCACGGCCGCCGAGGCGCCCTGGGCGAGACGGCCAGGCGCGGCACTAACCGGCCAGGCGGCGGGCTCCTCCCGCACGGGGCTGTAGCGGGAGGCCAGCCCCACATCGATGGCGATCATCTTGACCGCCGCCCGCACGACCGGCCTGCCCTCCCGGTTGCGGGTCTCGTAAGTACGGGCCATCACATCGCAGCCCCGGGCCATGACCAGATGGCCCTTGCGATAGGACTCGTGCGCGCGGATCGCGGCGACCCCGTAGACGACGACCTCCACCTGACGGGCGGGCACGTAGGTGGAGCCGTCACGGCGCGGCGTCGGCGGCCCGTTGACCTCCAGCACCGCCGACCACATGGCCGGCGCCTCATGGTCGGCGGCGAAAAACCGCGGGTCGTAGACGATCCTGCCGGTCAGGCTGACGTGGATGTCGAGCACGGGTCCTCCCCCTCATCAATGCGCCCCGGACGGGGCCTGGCGTCTACCGGCCGGAGGGGAACCGCCCTGCGGCGGCGACCCCGTTCCGGCACGGGCGGACGTCGCGACGGCGTGACCGGAG
>JADGHA010000576.1 GCA_019689695.1 Micromonosporaceae bacterium
GCTCGGTGATGTGTATAAGAGACTGGCCTGCGGCGGGCGGGCCGGCGGGCCCTACGGCGGCGCCAGCCCGGCCACGATGTCGTTGAGGGCGAACGTCACCGGCCGCTCCAGCTGCTGGAAGGTGCACGACCGGGGCGCACGGTCCGGTCGCCACCGGACGAACTGTGCGGTATGCCGGAACCGCGTCCCCGCCATGTGGTCGTAGCGGACCTCGACCACCCGCTCCGGTCGCAGCGGGGTGAACGACAGGTCCTTGCCCGCGTTCCACCGGGAGCCGCCGAAGTCCGACCACCGCTCGCGGACCTCCTCCGGCGCGCGTGCCCAGTTCCACGGGTGCTCGTCGAAGGTGGTGACCAGCGGCTGCAGCTCGGTCACCAGCCGCCGGCGCTCCTGCATCGGGAACGCCCCGACCACGCCGACCGAGGCGAGCGAGCCGTCGTCCTGGTACAGGCCGAGCAGCAGCGAGCCGACCGCGTCCGGGCCGCTCTTGTGCGGCCGGTAGCCGGCCACCACGCAGTCCGCGGTCCGCTCGTGTTTGATCTTGAACATGACCCGCTTGTCCGGCTGGTAGGTGCCGTCCAGCGGCTTGGCCACCACGCCGTCCAGCCCGGCGCCCTCGAACTGGTCGAACCAGCGCAGTGCCAGCTCGCGGTCGGTGGTGGCCGGAGTCAGGTGCACCGGCGGCCGGGCGTCGCGCAGGATCTGTTCCAGCAGCGCGCGCCGCTGCCGGAATGGCCGCCCGGTCAGGTCGTCGTCACCCAGAGCCAGCAGGTCGAAGGCGATGAACGAGGCGGGCGTCCGCTCGGCCAGCAGCCGCACCCGCGACGCCGCCGGGTGCAGCCGGAGCTGGAGCAGGCCGAAGTCGAGCCCGGCCGGGGTGGCCAGCACGATCTCCCCGTCCACCACGCAGCGCGTCGGCAGCTCGGCCCGGAACGCCTCGACCAGCTCCGGGAAGTACCGGGTCATCGGCCGCTCGTTGCGGCTGCCCAGCTCCACCTCGTCGCCGTCGCGGAAGACCACCGTCCGGAAGCCGTCCCACTTCGGCTCGTACGAGGCGCCGGGCGGGATGGCCGGCACGAGCTTGGCCAGCATCGGCGCGACCGGGGGCATGACCGGCAGCTTCATGCGCCCATTCTGGCTGGTCGGCGCCGCGCGCCGAATGCGCCGGGCGGTTCCGCCGAGCGCGAACGGGCTTGGGCGCGGCCGGCGGTCCGTGGTTCAGTGTGCCCGTGGAGATCTTGGTGTTGGGCGGCACCGCCTGGCTCGGCCGCGAGGTGGCCGGCCAGGCCGTGGCGCGTGGTCATGCGGTCACCTGCCTGGCCCGCGGGGAGAGCGGGAAGGTGGCCTCCGGAGCAGTTCACGTCCCCGCCGACCGGCGCGACCCGGCCGGGTACGAGAAGGTTGCCGGCCGCGACTGGGATGCGGTGGTGGATGTGACCAGGCAGCCCGGGATGGTCAAGAGCGCGCTGCGGGCGCTGGGCCACCGTGCGCGGCACTGGACCTTCGTCTCCACCGGCAACGTCTACGCCTCGCACGCCACGGTGGGCGCCGACGAGTCCGCGCCGACCCTGCCACCGACCGAGCTGGACGAGGTCGACGAGAAGCTGTACGGCGAGGGCAAGTCCGCCTGCGAGCAGGCCTGCCTCGCCGCGGTCGGGGACCGGCTGCTGATCGCGCGGGCCGGGCTCATCGGCGGCCCTGGCGATCACACCGACCGGTCCGGGTACTGGGTGGCCCGCGCCGCCCGCGACCCGCAGGCGCCGATGCTGGTGCCCGACTCGCCCGCCATGCCGACCCAGGTCGTCGATGTGCGTGACCTCGCCGCCTGGCTGCTCGATTCGGCCGAGGCGGGAACGACCGGCACGTACGACGCGGTCGGCCCCACCGTCTCCTTTGCCGACTGGGTCGCGCTGTGCCGCGCGGCCGGCGGGCACACCGGGCCGGTCGTCGCCGCGGAGCCGGAGTGGCTGCTGAAGCAGGGCGTACAGGAGTGGATGGGCCCCGAGTCGGTGCCGATGTGGCTGGTCGAGCCGGGTTGGGAGGGATTCGCCGCGCGCAGCGGCGCGGCCGCGGTCGCGGCCGGGCTACGCCACCGGCCGCGCGTCCAGATGCTCGACGACACGCTCGCCTGGGAGCGGGAGCAGGGTCTGGACCGGGTACGCCAGGCCGGGCTGAGCCCGCGCCGCGAGCGCGAGCTGCTCGCCGCCCTCGCGGGTGCTTGACCCGCCGCGCCCACCACCATCCGCTCGCCCGCCTGGGGCGAATTCCGGGTGTGCTCCCGGGGAAGTCCCCGATGTGCCGGCCGGCTCGCCGGGCGCACGCTCAGGCGTACCAGGATCGACGGAAGGTGGTGGTCACGATGACCCGGGCCGTGCGGGCGCAGGCGCTGTTCGCCAGCGACCTGCAGCC
>JADGHA010000577.1 GCA_019689695.1 Micromonosporaceae bacterium
GGGCCCCGCCGGCGGCGCGCCGACGGGGCCCCGTCTACCTCACGGGTTCCGGCGGGCCCGTCTACCTCACGGGTTGATGTGGGAGACCGGGCCGAAGACCTGCAGCTCGGCGATGCGGACCTGGGACGCGAAGGGGCTCGCGGTCGCGCAGTCCGTCGCCGCCCGCGGGTCGTCGTCCTGCTCACCGGCGTACTGCGGGTTGCCGGTGCACTGGCTGGTCAGCACCTGGATGCGCAGGTGCGTGGCGAGCGTCGGGTGGATGGTGAACGAACGCAGGTTCAGCTGTGGCGCCACCGGGCGGAAGGCACCACCCGGGAACGCGTCGCTGCGGCTGCGGTACACCTCGCGGTAGCCGGCGTCCTGGCTGCAGTCGGACTTGGCCGCGTTGCAGGCGAGGATCGCGAAGGAACGCAGTGCGGTGAACCTGTTCTGGCTGCCGGCGTCGACGTCGCCGTTGATGGCCGGGCGCAGCAGTGCGCTGACGTTGACCTGCCGGACCAGCTGCGGCCGGTCGCCGGCCAGGTCGACGGTCACCTGCTTGCCGGCCACGCCGTCCAGCGACGCCCAGTCGGTGGCCTCGGTCTCGTCGATGAGCTTGTCGACGTTGACACCGTCACCCGTGGCGGTGGCGCCGCGGGCCGGCGATGCCAGGTTGGCCGGCAGGTTGAGCCTCAGGTACTCGTGCTTGCCGGCCTTGAACGAGGCGGTGAACTTCTGGGTCCCCCAGCCCGGCCCGTTCACGGTGAAGTGGAACTTCGTGCCGGGCAGGATCTCGAACGTGTCCGGCAGCGCGGTCGCCGGGTCGGTGTCCGCGACCGGGGTCACCCGGGCCTCGTAGTCGCCGACGTAGAGCCGCACGACCGCGTCGGAGTTCGGGCGCAGCGTGACGGTCGCGTTCTTCGCGTACGGCGAGGCGAAGCTGGGCGTCGGGTCGGTGTCGTTCGGTGCGGCCGTGGCGCCCTCGCCCAGGCCGGACTCGGCGAACGCCTTCCAGATGATGTCCTGGTTGGCGCCGTCGAAGCGCACCAGGTCCGCGGCGAGCATGTTGTCGCGCATGTCGACCATGGTCACCTGGCTGGCCGCCTGCAGCAGGTACGAGTCGAACATGAGCTGGATCCAGCGCCGGTTGCCGGGGCAGGAGGCCGCGTCGACCAGACCGTCGGCGCACCGCTGCTGCAGCTTCGGCGTGCCGTCACCGTACCGCTTGACGAACTCGCGGCGGACCCGCAGGTTGGTCGCCACCCAGATCTCGCCGTCCGCGTGCACCTCGGGGCCGACCAGGTCGAAGCCGAGGTCCGAGTAGTTCAGCGGGCTCTTGCTGGCGTCGTAGTCGCGGATGCCGTTGTCGATGTTGCCGGTGACGTAGCCGCCGGTGACGAACGGGGTCTTGCCGGGGGCGCGCAGGTTGTTCTCGAACAGGTACTCGGCCGCGACCAGGTCACCCCACGCCTCGCCCATCGAGCCGCCCTGGAAGCCGCTGATCCCGGAGTCCGGTCCGGCGATCATCCGGTTGGTGATCGCGTGGGTGTACTCGTGCCCGATAACCGTCATGTCGTAGTCGCCGTCCACGCATGGCGGGTACGCCCCGCCGGCGACCGGCTGCCACAGGAACATGTTGGTCCGGGGCGGCTGCCCGTCCCGGCCGGTGCCCTGGTTGGCGTTGTTGCGGCTGCCGGTGAGCGCGCCGGCCTGCGCGCGGCCCTGCTCGGCGTCGCCGCCCAGCCCGCCGGGCGCGAGGTTGACCACCTGCATGTTCCACGCCGACTCCGTGAAGCCCAGGTGGTACGACCAGTCGTGCATCCGGTTGTGCATGGCGAACAGGTTGGCCACCGCCGCGTCCGCGTCGTTGCGCTGCAGGGAGGTGAAGACCTCCGGGTTGCACCGCGCCTGCTGCCACTGGTCGGTGAACGGGTAGGTGTAGTTGCGGTCGGGGCTCGTCGTGGCCGGGAAGGCGGGCACCTGGCCCCAGTTGACCACGTCGTTGGCGGAGTTGCCGGACGAGGTGAGGGTGGAGGTCCCGGTGGTCAGGTCGAGATCCCACGCCTGGCCGCTCGCCGCGTCCCGGACGGTACGCACGCAGCCCGGCGTGTTCTCCAGGCACCAGATCACGCGGGGGTCTGCTCCGGGCGGGATGATCGCCGGCGGCGTGGCCGGGAACACCGCCCACGTCGGGTTGTCCGAGTCGAAGTCGACCAGGTCCTCGCGGACCAGCACCTCGCCGGTGCGGGCGTCGACGTACGAGGTGTACGCGGTGGCGTCCGCCGCGTCGCGGGCGAACAAGCTCACCTGGTAGGCGGCCCGGGGACCGTCCTGGGGCGTGGGCACCGCCACCTCGCGGACATCGGCGGGTTCGACCTGGTCGGCGGTGAGGCCCGCGTCGGCCAGGGCCGCGGCCACCGCGTCGG
>JADGHA010000046.1 GCA_019689695.1 Micromonosporaceae bacterium
CCCGTAAGGTGACCATGGCCGACGCGAAGGCATGCCCGGTAACCCGCCCTAGCAGGTTCGACCCGCCCCCGGGCGTCGAGCACGAGGTGCTGTTCGGCGCAGACTTCAGCTACGGCAACGGCCAACTGTGGGTAGGCGGTCTCTGGCCCACCGGGATCATCGCCGCCGAGCCGTACCTCGTTGAACCCGATGGCTCGATCGGGATAAAGCTCGGCTGGTACCGCGTCGCCTCCGGAGAGTTGACGATCACCGGCCGCCGCACAGACGGCCCCGCGCCGCCTGCGTGGGCGGACGTTCCCTCTGGCTACGGCGACAGTGGCTTCCAGGCCAGTGGCGTCCACTTCCCGACCGAGGGCTGCTGGGAGATCACCGGCACGGTCGGCTCGGCGAGCCTCACCTTCGTCACGTTCATCATCAAGGCCTGAGGTCGGGTCGGCAGGGTCCGACCACCGGCGGGACCGTCCGATCGCGACACTGCGCACGCAGGATCCCCCTCGTCCGGCGCCGCGAGCGCGCCTGCTGGATGCGCAGGTCTGGCTAGACCCAGGCGCCGGGATCGGAGACGAGCGTTTGCACCCGCTCTGGGAGCTTGCCGGACGCCACGTCGGCGACGGTCACCAGTTCGAGGATCTCCCGCTCGCTGGCCCGCAACGCGATCCAGACCTCCTGCAGCGCCCGGGCCGCGCCGTGGTAGCCGACCTCCTCCGGGCGGTGGCCACGCACGTTCGCCAGCGGACCGTCGATCACCCGGATCACGTCGGCCAGGCTGATGTCGCTGGCCGGACGGGCCAGCCAGTACCCGCCCTCGGGGCCGCGCTGCGCGTGCACCACGCCGCCGCGGCGCAACTGCAGCAGGATGCTCTCCAGGAACTTCGGCGGGATCTCCTGGGCGCGGGCGATCCGCTCGGCGGTCAGCGGTCCCGCGGCCGCGGCGATCTCGACGACGGCGCGGAGGGCATAGTCGACCCGGGCGGACAGACGCATGCCGGCAAGACTAGCTCCCGACCTTGCGGAGCAGGCCCTCCTGTACAGCGGTGGCGATGTGCCGGCCGTCCACGGTGAGCATCCGCCCGGTGGCCAGGCCCCGGGCGCCGGAGGCGGACGGGCTCCAGCAGTCGTAGAGGAACCACTCGTCGGCTCGGAACCGGCGGTGGAACCACACCGCGTGGTCCAGGCTCGCCCCGATCATGCCGCCCGGCCCCCAGACCTCGCCGTGCACGGCAAGGACCGAGTCCAGCAGGGTCAGGTCCGACGCGTAAGTCAGTGCGCAGGCGTGCAGCAGCGGGTCGTCCGGCAGCTTGCCGTCGATGCGCAGCCAGACCCGCTGGCGGGTCTCGGCCGGGCGGTCGCCGGGCGCCACCCAACCGGGCTCGCCGACGTAGCGGACGTCGATCGGGCGCGGTACCACGTTCCAGATCTCCAGCCGGTCCGGGTAGCGGGCCAGCCGATCGGCCACGGTCGGCAGCTGGTCCGGGGCGGGCACCCCGACCGGTCCGGGAGCCTGGTGCTCCAGGCCGGGCTCGGGCTGGTGGAACGACGCCGACATGAAGAAGATCACCTGGTCGTGCTGGCGCGCCACCGACCGGCGGACCGAGAAGGACCGGCCGTCGCGGATGTTCTCCACCTCGTACTCGATCGGCACGCTGGTGTCGCCGGGTCGCACGAAGTAGCCGTGCAGCGAATGCACCTGCCGCCGCGGATCCACGGTGCGTCCCGCGGCCACCAGTGCCTGCCCGGCGACCTGGCCACCGAACACCCGCTGCATGCCAACCTGCGGGCTGGTCCCGCGGAACCGGCGGTTGCCGCCGGCACCGCCGAGCACCTCAAGGTCGAGCAGCTCGAGCAGGTGGTCGACGGCGGCCTGGCCGTTCACCGGGCGGCCCGCGCCTGCACGTGGTCCACCAGGGAGCCGAGCTGGTGCACCCGCAGGGTGTTGGTCGAGCCGGGGGTGCCGGGCGGGCTGCCCGCCACCACGACCACGTAGTCGCCCGGCCTGGCCCGGCCCAGGCCGAGCAGGGCCTGGTCCACCTGGCGGAACATGTCGTCGGTGTGCGCCACGATCGGCACCAGGTAGGACTCGACGCCCCAGGAGAGCGCCAGCTGGTCGCGCACCGCCTGGTCCGGCGTGAACGCCACCAGCGGCAGCTGGCAGTGCAGCCGGGCCAGCCGGCGCACGGTGTCGCCGGTCTGCGAGAAGGCGACCAGTGCCTTCGCCCCGATCGCGGTGGCGATCTGGGACGCGGCGATGGTCAGTGCCCCGCCGTGGGTGCGCGGGTCGTGCAGCAGCCGGGGCACCGCGAACGAGCCGGCCTCGGTGGTCTGCACGATCTTCGCCATGGTGCGCACCGCGAGCACCGGGTAGCGGCCGACGCTGGTCTCGCCGGAGAGCATCACCGCGTCGGCGCCGTCGAGCACGGCGTTGGCCACGTCGGACACCTCGGCTCTGGTCGGCCGGGAGTTCTCCATCATGGAGTCGAGCATCTGGGTCGCCACGATCACCGGCTTGGCCAGCTCCCGGCACAGCTGCACGGCCCGCTTCTGCACCAGCGGCACCTGGTCCAGCGGCATCTCCACGCCGAGGTCGCCGCGCGCCACCATGACCCCGTCGAAGGTGTGGACGATCTCGTCCAGCTGGGCCACGGCCTCCGGCTTCTCGATCTTCGCGAGCACCGGGCGGCGCAGCCCCGCCTCCTCCATCACGGCGTGCACCAGCTTGATGTCCTCCGGCGACCGGACGAACGACAAGGCCACCAGGTCCACGCCGAGCGCGAGCGCGAAGCGCAGGTCGTCGGCGTCCTTCTCGGACAGTGCGGGCACGCTGATCGCCACGTTGGGCAGCGAGATTCCCTTGTGGTCGGAGACCCGGCCGCCCTCCACCACCAGGCAGCGGATGTCCGGGCCGGTGACCGCGGTGACCTCCAGGATCACGTTGCCGTCGTCGACCAGCAGCCGGTCCCCCGGGTGCACCTCCTGCGGCAGCTTGTCGTACGTGCAGGAGACCCGGTCGGGCGTGCCGAGCACGCGCTCGCTGGTGATCACCACCGTGTCGCCCGTGCGCCACTCGGCCGCGCCGTCCGCGAACGCGCCCAGCCGGATCTTCGGGCCCTGCAGGTCGGCGAGCACCCCGACCGGCCGCCCGCTGGCCCGGGCCGCCTCCCGCACCAGCCGGTAGACCGCTTCGTGCTCGGCGTGCGTGCCGTGGCTGAAGTTCAGCCGGGCGACGTCCATACCCGCCTCGACCAGGGCCCGGATGCGGTCCGGGGTGCTGGTGGCCGGGCCCAGGGTACAGACGATCTTCGCGCGTCGCGTCACGCCCTTGAGGCTAGTACCCGACAACGAACGCCTGGCCGGGCGGGCGGCCGGTGCCCAGCCGCGGTAGAAACCGATAAGGTTCGTCCAAAAATACGCCAGGAGGCATGATGCGGGCAGCGGTACTGGGCCTGGGGGAAGCCGGCCGGCGTTACGCAGCCGACCTCGCGGCCGCGGGTGTCACGGTCAGCGGGTACGACACCCGTCCCGTCGAGCCGCCGGCGGGCGTCACGGTCGAGGCGAGCGTCGCCGCCGCGGTGGCCGGCGCGGATCTGGTGCTCAGCCTGACCACCGCGGCCGGCTCCCTGGCCGCGGCCGAGGCCGCCGCGGGGCACCTGCGGCCCGAGGCCGTGTACGCGGACCTCAACGCGGCTTCGCCGGCCCGCAAGCAGGCGGTCGCCGCCGCGCTCGGCGCCGGCCTGTTCGCCGACGTGGCGGTGCTCGCGCCGGTCCCCCGCGAGGGCCTGCGCACGCCCGTC
This sequence comes from Micromonosporaceae bacterium, assembly GCA_019689695.1. Classification (GTDB taxonomy): domain Bacteria; phylum Actinomycetota; class Actinomycetes; order Mycobacteriales; family Micromonosporaceae; genus JADGHA01. The sequence goes on from JADGHA010000046.1 coordinate 3,789, forward strand.
CTCGTCTCCGGCCCGGGTGCCACCCGGTACGCCGACATGCTCGCCGGGCTCGGCGGCCCGATCGAAGTGGTGGCCGGCGGGCCGGGCGCCGCCGCCAGCCGCAAGCTGCTGCGCAGCGTCTTCATGAAGTGCCTGGCCACCACCGTTTTGGAGGCGCTGGCCGCCGGCCGAGCCGCCGGCTGCGAGGACTGGGTGCGCGCGCAGATCGTCGCCGAGCTCGGCCAGGCCAGCCCGGCGCTGGTCGACCGGCTGGTCAACGGCACGTACCAGCACGCGCAGCGGCGACTGCACGAGATGGAGGACACAAAGTCCTATCTGGAGGAGCTGGGCAGCCCGGCGGAGATGACCGCCGCGTCGATCGCCTGGCTCACCGCGATCAGCGCCGGCCAGCGCCGCTGACGATACTGGAGGACACCGTGACAGCTCCGCCCCCCGGCCCTGCCGACCCATCGGCGCGCCCGCACCCGACGCCGTCCGCGCGGGCGCGCGAGCTCGTCGCCGGCGGATACGACACGCACGTGCACATCGCGCCCGACGTCATGCCGCGCCGGGTCGACGACCTCACGCTCGCCCGGCGCTTCCGCGAGGTCGGTCTGGCCGGCTTCGTCCTCAAGTCGCACTACCTGCCCACGGCGGAACGGGCCGCGGTGGTGCGCGCCGCGGTGCCCGGCGTGGACGTGCTCGGCGCCATCACGCTCAACCGCGCGGTCGGCGGCATGAACCCGGTCGCCGTCGAGATCGCCGCACGCAGTGGTGCCCGGCTGGTCTGGTTCCCCACTGTCGACAGTGTCAACCAGCGCACCTCGCGGGCGCAGGCGCCGGCCGGCGCCAAGCCTCCGCTGTGGGCGGCACTCCAGCGCCAGCTGCGCGAGGAGGGCATCGAGCCGCCGCCAGTCGAGGTCGTCGGCCCGGACGGGGTACGCCCGGAGGTGATGGACGTGCTGCGGCTGATCGCCAAGCACGACCTGGTGCTCGCCACCGGGCACTTGTCCGCCGGCGAGATCCTCGCCGTCGTGCGCGCCGCGACAAGCGTGGGCGTCCGCCGGATCGTGGTCACCCATCCCGAGTTCACCTCGCAGCGGCTCACCGTCGAGCAGCAGCAGGAGCTGGCCTGCCTCGGCGCCTACCTGGAGCGCTGCTTCACCACGCCGTACACCGGGAAAGTGGCCTGGGAAACCATGATCGAGAACATCCGCCGGGTCGGCCCGCGGCACTCGGTGCTCTCCAGCGACCTCGGGCAGCCGGGCAACCCACCGGTCGAGGACGGCCTGGCACTGATGGCCGACCGCCTGCTCGCGGCCGGCCTGTCCGAGGACGAGGTGCACCAGATGGCCGTCACCAACACCGTGCACCTGGCCGGATAGGTTGAGGGCGTGTTGCGGGCAAGCCAGGTCCTGGCGTTCGCCGCCGTGGCGGCGGTGCTGATCGCCATCCCCGGCCCCAGCGTCCTGTTCACCGTCGGCCGTGCCCTGACGGTCGGCCGGCGAGCGGCCCTGGTCAGCATCGTCGGCAACGGACTGGGCGTTTTCGCACAGGTCGTCGCGGTCGCGTTCGGTGTCGGCGGGCTCGTCGAGCGGTCGGTGGCGGTATTCACCATCGTGAAGTGGGCCGGTGCGGCATACCTGGTCTACCTCGGCGTGCAGGCGATCCGGCACCGCCGGTCCACCGCCGAGGCGCTGGCCGCGCGGGTGACGCCGGTGCGGCACCGGCGAGCAGTGTGGGACGGGTTCGTGGTCGGCGCGACCAACCCGAAGACCATCGTGTTCCTCACCATCGCCCTGCCCGAGTTCACCGGACACACCGCGGGAACCATGCCGGTGCGGCTGCAGATGCTCCTGCTCGGCGCCCTGTTCCCCGCCATCGCGTTGGTCCTGGACAGCCTGTGGGCGACCGCCGCCGACACGGCACGGCGATGGCTGGCCGGATCGCCGCGGCGGCTGGCACTGGTCGGCGGCGCCGGAGGCCTGGCGATGATCGGCCTCGGCGTCAGCATCGCCGCGACCGGCCGCAAGGACTGAACGCGCGACCGGCCGCAAGGACTGAACGTCAGCCGGCGGGCTTCTCCCACACCGAGACGTGCTGGCGGCTCTCGTCGGTGAACGGCGCACGCGTCCAGCCGTCCCACCGCGCCCGCAGCCGCAGCCCGGCGAGCTGGGCCATCAGGTCCAGTTCGGCCGGCCACACGTACCGGAACGGGATCGACCGGAATTCTCCGCGACCGTCCACCACCTTGACGTAGTTGGAGCTCATCTTTTGGGTGGCCACGTGGTAGACGTCGTACGCCCATTCGGTCTCGCCGACCTGGAACGGCACGACGTTCTGCCCCGGCGGCAGGCGCCGAAGGTCGGGCACGCCGACCTCGATGACGAAGCAGCCGCCCGGCTCGAGGTGTGCGGCGGCGTTGCGGAAGCAGGCGACCTGCGCCTCCTGGGTGGTCAGGTTCATGATCGTGTTGAACACGAGGTACGTCAGGGAGAAGCTGCCCGGCACCTTCGTCGTCGCGAAGTCGCCGATGGTCACGCCGATGGCGTCGCCGCCCGGCTTGGCCCGCAGCCGGGCCACCATCGCCCGCGACAGGTCGATGCCGTGCACCTCTACGCCGCGGCGCGCCAGCGGCAGGGCGATCCGCCCCGTGCCGATGCCGAACTCCAGGGCCCGTCCACCGCCGGCCAGCTCCGCCAGGACGTCTACTGTAGACTCCACGACCCGCGGGTCGAACATCTCGGCGGACGAGTCGTCGTACCCGGCGGCGACGCTCTCGCCGAAGTAGCCGTCTTCGTCCACGGCCGCAAGGTACCGCAGGGGGTTCGGCTACGCCCCCGGTTTTGCTGCGCCGCCGCCAGCCGGCGATGTCAGCGGACGGCCAGCGGCCGGGCGGACGGCGTGACCGGGGACGGGAGCTTCCCTGGGCCGCCGAGGTACGCGTGGATCGCCGCGGCGGCCGCCCGGCCCTCGGCGATCGCCCATACGATCAGCGAGGCGCCCCGGTGCATGTCGCCCGCGACGAACACGCCCTCGGTGCCGGTCCGCCACTGCGGGTCGCAGTCCACGGCGCCGCGCTGGTTGCGGGCCACGCCGAACTGCTCCAGCAGCGGCTGCTGCTCCGTACCGTCGAAGCCGATCGCCAGCAGGACCAGGTCGGCCCGCAGCTCGCGCTCGGTGCCCGGAATGACCGTCACCCGGCGCTCGCCGTCCCGCCTCTCCACCTCCACCTCGGCGATGCGGACCGCCCGGACCGCACCGGACGGGTCTCCGACGAACTCCTGGACAGCGACCGCGAACACCCGCTCGCCGCCCTCCTCGTGCGCGGGGTAGGTGCGCAGGATCCACGGCCAGGTCGGCCACGGATCGCGCGACTCGTCGCGCTCGTCCGGCGGCTGCGGGTACAGGTCGAGCTGGACCACGCTCGCCGCGCCCTGCCGGTGCGCCACGCCGAGGCAGTCGGCCGCGGTGTCGCCGCCGCCGATGATGACCACGTGCTTGCCCGCGGCGTCGACCGGGGTGGACGACGCCCGCCCGGAGACGACGCGGTTGGCGGCGACCAGGTGCTCCATCGCGAGGTGCACGCCGGCGAGGTGGCGTCCGGGCGTCGACGGCATGTCCCGCCCGGCGAGCGCGCCGCAGGCGAGCAGGACGGCGTCGTTCTCCGCGCGCAGCTCGGCCGCCGTGACGTCCACCCCCACCGTGCACGAGGTCACGAACCGCACTCCCTCGGCGGCCAGCTGGGAGAGGCGCCGGTCGATGTGCCGCTTCTCGAGCTTGAAGTCGGGGATCCCGTACCGCAGCAGGCCGCCGACGGCGTCGTCGCGCTCGTACACGGTCACCTGGTGCCCGGCGCGGGCGAGCTGCTGCGCAGCGGCGAGCCCGGCGGGGCCGGAGCCGACCACCGCGACCCGCTTGCCGGACGGCTCCGGCGCCGGTTGCGGGGTGACATAGCCGAGGTCGAAGGCGCGGTTGATGATCTCCACCTCGACCTGCTTGATGGTGACCGGCGCGCTGGCGATGCCGAGCACGCACGCGGCCTCGCAGGGCGCCGGGCACAGCCGGCCGGTCAGCTCGGGGAAGTTGTTGGTGGCGTGCAGCGCCTCGATCGCCGAGCGCCAGGCGCCGGTGCGCACCAGGTCGTTCCAGTCCGGGATGCGGTTGCCGAGCGGGCAGCCGTCGTGGCAGAACGGCACGCCGCAGTCCATGCACCGGGTGGCCTGCTCGCGGATCAGCTCATCACTGGCGGGCGGGTAGACCTCGCGCCAGTCCCGGATCCGGACCGGGACCGGGCGGCGCGCGGGCAGCTGGCGGTCGTGCTTGAGAAAGCCAGTCGGGTCAGGCACGGGCCACTACCTCCATGACCGCCAGGTCGGCGTCCTTACCGGCGGCCTCGGCCGCCCGCATCGCGTCCAGCACCCGCTTGTAGTCGCGCGGAATCACCGCGGTGAACTCGTCCACCGCGCTCGTCCAGCGGGCCAGCAGGTCGGCGGCGACCGCCGAGCCGGTTTCGGCCAGGTGGCGCTCCACCAGACCGTGCAGGGTCAGCCGGTCCTCTGTGGAGATCGGCTCCAGGTCGACCAGCTCGCGGTTGACCAGCCTGGGATCCAGCCGCCAGACGAACGCCTTGCCGCCGGACATGCCGGCGGCGAAGTTGCGCCCGGTCGGGCCGAGCACCACCGCCACACCGCCGGTCATGTACTCGCAGCCGTGGTCCCCGACGCCCTCCACCACCGCGGTGGCGCCGGAGTTGCGCACCGCGAACCGCTCCCCGACCTGGCCCCGGCAGAACAGCTCGCCACCGGTCGCGCCGTAGAGGATGGTGTTGCCGGCGATGATCTGTTCCTCGGCGGCGAACGGCGCGGTGTCGGGCGGCCGGATCACCAGCCGGCCGCCGGACAGCCCCTTGCCCACATAGTCGTTGGCGTCGCCGATCAGGCGCAGCGTCACTCCACTGGGGACGAAGGCGCCGAAGGACTGGCCGGCCGTGCCGTGCAGCGTCACCTCGATGGTGTCGTCCGGCAGGCCCTTGCCGCCGAACCGGCGGGTCACCTCGCCGCCGAGCATGGCGCCCACGCTGCGGTGTTCGTTGCGCACGTCGACCGCGATCCGCACCGGCGTGCCCTCGGTCAGCGCCGGCGCGGCCAGCTCGATCAGCTGGTTGTCCAGCGCGCGGTGCAGCCCGTGGTCCTGGCCGCGGATGCGGCGGCGGGCGGCACCGTCGGGCAGCGCCGGCACGTGCAGCACCGGCGACAGGTCCAGCCCGCGGGCCTTCCAGTGGTCCACGGCCGGTCGGACGTCGAGCAGCTCGGCGTGGCCGATCGCCTCGTCCAGGGACCGGAAGCCCAGCTCGGCCAGGTACTCGCGGACCTCTTCGGCGAGGAAGAGGAAGAAGTTCTCCACGAACTCCGGCTTGCCGGTGAACCGCTGGCGCAGCACCGGGTTCTGGGTGGCGATGCCGACCGGGCAGGTGTCCAGGTGGCAGACCCGCATCATGACGCAGCCCTCGACGATCAGGGCGGTGGTGGAGAAGCCGTACTCCTCGGCGCCGAGCAGCGCCGCGACCACCACGTCCCGGCCGGTCTTGAGCTGGCCGTCCACCTGGACGGTGACCCGGTCGCGCAGCTTGTTGAGCAGCAGCGTCTGCTGGGTCTCGGCCAGGCCCAGCTCCCACGGCGTGCCGGCGTGCTTGAGCGAGTTCAGGGGGGACGCGCCGGTGCCGCCGTCGTGGCCGGAGATGAGGATGACATCCGCCTTGAGCTTCGCCACGCCGGCCGCCACGGTGCCGACACCGATCTCGGATACCAGCTTCACGTGCACCCGGGCGGAGGGGTTGACGCACTTGAGGTCGTGCACCAGCTGGGCGAGGTCCTCGATGGAGTAGATGTCGTGATGCGGCGGCGGGGAGATCAGCCCGACCCCGGGGGTGGCGTGCCTGGTGCGGGCGATCCACGGCCACACCTTGTTGCCGGGCAGCTGCCCGCCCTCGCCGGGCTTCGCGCCCTGGGCCATCTTGATCTGCAGGTCGTCGGCGTTGACCAGGTACTCGCTGGTCACCCCGAACCGACCGCTGGCGATCTGCTTGACCGCGGAGCGGCGCTCGGGGTCGTAGAGCCGGTCGGTGTCCTCGCCGCCCTCGCCGGTGTTGGAGCGGCCGCCCAGCCGGTTCATCGCGATGGCGAGCGTCTCGTGCGCCTCGGCCGAGATCGAGCCGTACGACATGGCTCCGGTCGCGAACCGCTTCACGATCTCGGTGGCGGGCTCCACCTCGGACAGCGGCACCGGCGGCCGGACACCGGTGCGGAACGTGAACAGGCCCCGCAGCGATCCGGTCCTCGCCGCAAGCTCGTCCACTTTGGAGGTGTAGGCGCGGAACACCTCGTACTGCCGCGACCGGGTGGCGTGCTGGAGCAGGAACACCGTCTCCGGGTTGAACAGGTGCACCTCACCCTCGCGCCGCCACTGGAACTCGCCGCCGACCTCCAGCCGGCGGTGTGCCCGTTCCGCGCCGTTCTGCGGGTAGGCCAGCGCGTGCCGGGCAGCGACCTCGGCGTGGATCTCCTCCAGGCCGATCCCGCCGATCCGGCTGGAGGTGCCGGTGAAGTACCGCTCGACCAGCCGCCGGTCCAGGCCGACCGCCTCGAAGACCTGGGCCCCGCAGTACGACGAGACGGTGGAGATGCCCATCTTGGACATGATCTTCAGAACGCCCTTGCCGAGCGCCTTGACGTAGTTGCGCACCGCCGTGGCCGGGTCCAGGCCGGGCAGCGCACCGGTGGCGATCATGTCCTCGACCGTCTCGAAGGCCAGGTACGGGTTGACCGCGGCCGCGCCGTAGCCGATCAGCACCGCGACGTGGTGCACCTGCCGGCAGTCGCCGGCCTCAACGACCAGTGCCACCCGGGTGCGGGTCTGCTCGCGTACCAGATGCTGGTGGACCGCGGCGGTGAGCAGCAGTGACGGGATCGGCGCCAGGTCCGCGGTGGAGTCGCGGTCGGACAGCACCAGGATCCGCACGCCGTCCTCGATCGCCTCGGACACGTGCCGGCAGATCTCGGTGATCCGGGCCTTCAGGCCCTTGCCGCCGTCCCGCAGCCGGTACAGCCCGGAGACCCGGACCGCCTTGAAACCGGGCAGGTCGCCGTCCTCGTCGATGGACAGCAGCTTGGCCAGCTCGTCGTTGTCGATCACCGGGTAGGGCAGCACCACCTGCCGGCAACTGGCCGGCCCCGGCTCCAGCAGGTTGCCCTCCGGGCCGATGGTGCCGGACAGGCTGGTCACCAGCTCCTCCCGGATGGCGTCCAGCGGCGGGTTGGTCACCTGGGCGAACAGCTGGTGGAAGTAGTCGAAGAGCAGCCGCGGCCGGGTGGACAGCGGCGAGATCGGGGTGTCGGTGCCCATCGAGCCGATCGGCTCGGCCCCGGTGCGGGCCATCGGTCCAATGAGGATCTTCAGCTCCTCCTCGGTGTAGCCGAAGATCTGCTGCCGGCGCTGGACCGAGTCGTGCGTGTAGACGATGTGCTCCCGCGCCGGCAACGATTCCAGCGGGATCAGCCCGGCGTGCAGCCAGTCGTCGTAGGGCGCGGCCGCGGCCAGCTCGGCCTTGATCTCGTCGTCCGAGACGATCCGGCCGGCCGCGGTGTCCACCAGGAACATCCGGCCCGGCTGCAGCCGCCCCTTGGCCACCACGGTGGCCGGGTCGAGGTCCAGCACGCCGGCCTCACTGGCCAGCACGACCAGCCCGTCGCTGGTGCGCCACCAGCGGCCGGGGCGCAGGCCGTTGCGGTCCAGCACCGCGCCGACCAGGGTGCCGTCGGTGAACGCGACCGCCGCCGGGCCGTCCCACGGCTCCATCAGGCTGGCGTGGAAGCGGTAGAAGGCCCGCTTCGCCGGGTCCATGTCCGGGTCGTTCTCCCACGCCTCCGGAATCATCATGAGCATCGCGTGCGGCAGGCTGCGCCCGGCCAGGTGCAGCAGCTCCAGCACCTCGTCGACGTTGGCCGCGTCGGAGGCGTCCGGCGTGCAGATCGGGAACAGCCGCTTGATGTTGCCTGGGATCAGCTTGCTGGCCAGCAGCGCCTCCCGGGCGTTCATCCAGTTCTTGTTGCCGCGGATGGTGTTGATCTCACCGTTGTGCGCGATGTAGCGGTACGGGTGGGCCAGCGGCCAGGACGGGAAGGTGTTGGTGGAGAACCGCGAGTGGACCAGGGCGATGGCGGTGCGCACCCGCTCGTCGCGCAGGTCGGGGAAGAACGTGGGGACCTGTGCCGGGGTCAGCATTCCCTTGTAGACCATGGTCCGGCCGGACAGCGACGGGAAGTACGCGGGCACGCCACGCTCGCGGCTCTCCCGCTCGGCCTGCTTGCGGACGCAGAACGCGACGCGCTCCAGGTCCATCCCGGTCAGCGGGGTGCCCGGCTGGTCCAGCCGGTGCGCCGACAGGAAGACCTGGCGGATGCGCGGCATGGCGGCGAGAGCGGTCTCGCCCAGGCCGGCGGGGTTGACGGGAACCTCGCGCCAGCCGAGGATCTCGGCGCCTTCCACCAGGGCGTACTTCTCCAGGACGCGGATCGCGCGGGCCTCGTCGTCCGGGTCGGTGGGCAGGAAGACCAGGCCGGTGACGTACTGGCCGACCGGCGGGAGCGGGAAGTCGACGATGGCGCGGTAGAACGCGTCCGGCACCTGCAGCAGGATGCCCGCCCCGTCGCCGGTGTTCGGCTCCGCCCCGCGGGCGCCGCGGTGGTCCAGCCGGCACAGCGCGGACAGGCCCTTGCTGACCACGTCGTGGGACCGGCGGCCATGCAGGTCGGCCACGAAGGCGACCCCGCAGGAGTCGTGCTCGTATGCGGGGTCGTAGAGCGAGCCGGTCTGTGGCTGCGGGTACGGGAACGCCACTGGGCCTCCTGTCGTCGCTCGGGCAGCTACCTGGTCGGGACGACATCGGCCCTGAAGGGTCTTACGAGTTTACGGTACGGTCACCTGACCGCCGCCAGCCTCGCCACTGGCGGGAGTGCCACATCTCAGATTGCCACGTGCCGCTCCCGGGACGCCAGCACCACGACCCAATGATCGGCCGGCGATGACACCGGCCTGGATGACCACCGGGCTGATCGGGGTGGTAGCCGGTCCCCATCGACCTTCCCCGATGTTCACCTGATCGCCTTCACCAACGACCGAAGGGTGTCCCGGCAGAAGGCCGCCTGATCGAAACGTCGGGACGGCAGGCCAGCCGATCCTGCGTCCCTCACGGTCAGGCGGGCGGATGCCAGCGGGCAGCGGCGATCGCGGCCCGGTCCAGCAGCCGCGGCGACAGCGCCCCCAGCGTCGCGTCCCTGGCCCGCAGCGCGAGCCGTCCGCGGGCCTGCAGCACCGCGCCCAGGCGCCGGTTCTGCCGGGCGACCCGCACCGCGCGCGGCCGGCGCAGCCGGCCGTACGCGGTGACGGCCGCCCGCAGCTGGTCACCCGGCACCGCGTCGTGGACCGTCGAGCGCAGCGTCGCCGCGTCCTCGAACGCCAGGCAGGCGCCCTGGCCCAGGTGGTGCGGCATGGCGTGGGCGGCGTCACCGAGCAGCACCACGCCGCCGCAGCCGACCGGGAAGCCGAACTCGCGCGGCATCGGCCGCAGCTCTCGTACCGGGTGCTGGACCAGGTCGTCCGGCTCGGTGGCGGCCAGCAGGTCGCCGATCGGCGCGTGCCAGTCGGCGTACCACCGGCGCAGCAGGGCGAGCTGGGTGGCGGGCGGCTCCGGCCGTGCGGCGCCGGCGGCGGTGGCCACCCAGTAGATGCCGCCGCGGCTGGACGCGCCGGACGAGCCGCGCTCGCCCAGCGACGCCGCCACGAACCGGTAGCCCGCACCCAGCGTCTCGCCGCCGAGCAGAATGTCGTCGGGCAGTCGGGGGGCGCGGTACCAGGGGATGACCGCGCGCCAGGCGGCGCATCCGGCGGACACCGCCACCGACTCCGGCTCCAAGCGCCGGCGGATCAGGCTGTCCACGCCGTCGGCGGCGACCACCAGGTCGGCCTCCCACACCGACCGCCCGTCGTCGACCGCCGGCCGGTCGCCGGCCACCCGTAGGCCCCGGACCTGCACGCCGGTCCGAATGTCGACCCGGTCGCCCAGCCCGGCGACCAGCGTGTCGTGCAGATCCTCCCGGTGCACCACCACCGGCGCGGCCGCCGGGTCGTGGCTGGGCTGGACCAGCCACTGGCCGTCCGGGCGGCGCACACCGCCCAGGCTGGCCGGGGTGGCGATCGCGGCCAGGCCACCGCCGAGCCCGAGCGCGCGCAACGCGCGCACCCCGTTCGGCCAGATCAGCAGCGCCGCCCGGCCGGCGCGTAGCCGGTCGGCCCGTTCCAGCAGGGTGACCTGCCAGCCGGAGCGGGCCAACGCGCCGGCGGCGGCGAGGCCACCCACACCGGCACCGACCACCACCGCCGAGCGCATGCGCTCCGCTCCCTCCCCGGTCTCGATGTCTGTCACCACCGACGGCCGCCGGCCGTCGGGCCCGCGGTCAGCGGTCGTCGCCGGCCGACGCCTTCTCCGCCGGCTCCGCGCCGTCCTTCCCACCTGTCTTTGGGCCGGCCGGACCGGCCTGCGCCGGTTCATCGGCCGACTCGTGCTCGTCCTGCGCTTCGGCGCCCGGCAGCTCACCGGTCTCCCGGTAGCGCCGGTACTCCGGCTCGGTCACCACCCGGTAGCCGGGCCCACCACGGCCGCCGCCGTCGGCGCCGGCCGGCACGAGGAACTCCTGCGGCCCGCGCACCCGCAGGAAGTAGACCAGGGCACCGACGAAGACCACCAGCGCGGTGTAGATGTTCAGCCGCAGGCCCAGGAAGTGGTTGGCCGGGTCGGTGCGCATCGCCTCGATCCACGCCCGCCCGGCCGTGTACGCCATCACGTACAGCGCGAACGCCCGGCCCTTGCCGAGCTTGTACCTGCGGTCCACCAGGAAGACCAGCACGGCGACGCCGATGTCCCACAGCGACTCGTAAAGGAAGGTCGGGTGGTACGTGCCCGGCAGCAGCACCGGCTCACCGTCGGCGCCGATCACCGCCTTGCCCGGGTTGTTCCGGTCCATCTCGTGGACCTCCAGCCCCCACGGCAGGCTGGTCCGGCCGCCGTACAGCTCGTTGTTGAACCAGTTCCCCCACCGGCCGACGGCCTGCGCCAGGGCGAGCCCGGGGGCGAGCGTGTCGGCGAGGAAGCTCAGCGGCAAGCCCATCTGCCGGGCGGCCAGCCAGGCGCCGACGGCGCCGCCGGCCACCGAGCCCCACACGCCCAGACCACCCTCCCAGATCTTGAACGCGTCCAGGGGGTGTCCGCCTTCGCCGAAGTACGCCTGTGGAGAGGTGATCACGTGGTAGATCCGGGCCCCCACGATGCCGAACGGGACGGCCCACACCGCAACGTCCAGCACCGCGTACTGCGGGGCGCCGCGCTCGCGCATCCGCCGGTCCATCACGTAGCAGGCCACGATGATGCCCAGGACGATGCACAGCGCGTACGCCCGCACGGGAAGCGGTCCGACGTGCCAGACCGCGGTGCTCGGGCTCGGGATGGAGGCAAGGCTCACGCGTTGCACGGTACCGCTGTGCGAATGCCAGATGTGGCCCAGGTCCCAGATGACGGTGTAAACCTGGCCGGGAACCTCCTAGGCTTCGGCTATGAGCCACCTCACCGCCGCGGTCGCCGCGGTCATCACCGACCCGGCCGGCCGCGTGCTGCTGTGCCAGCAGAGCCAGGGTCACCG
>JADGHA010000047.1 GCA_019689695.1 Micromonosporaceae bacterium
GGCGATCGAGGTGCCGAGCTGCGATGCCACCGAGCCGAGACTCAGCGCGACGGCGAGCGCAACCAGCGAAGCGGGCAGCGCCTGCAGCGCCTTCGGCGAAGAGGCAGCGGTTGGTCGTTGGCGTTCGTGTTGCTGGGCGCGAGGCATGGCGTTCCCCCGGACAAGACTAGACGGTTCAGTTCCATCAAACGATAGACGGAACCGTTCCGTCTCGCAACGCGCTATGCTCGAGGTCGATGGATGAGCAGCATGAGACCGGTACCGCGACCGGCAACCGCCGCTCGCCCGCGAAGCGTCGGGCGATCCTCCGGGCGGCCACCGAGGCGTTCTTGAGCCAGGGCTACGCACGTACGAGCGTGGACGCGATAGCTGCTGCCGCCGGCGTGGGCAAGCAGACCGTCTACGGGCACTTCGGCAACAAGGAGCGCCTGTTCTTGGCGGTCGTCGAGCAGGCCACCCGCGACGTCGGCATCGACCCCGAGGCGCCCACAGACGTGATCACCGCCAGCGGCGATCCGCACGCCGACCTCCAGACGGCGGGTGAACGCCTGCTACGGGCGATGACCGCGCCCGCGGTCTCGGCGCTGCACCGCCTGACGATCGCCGAAGTCACCCACCACCCCGAGCTCCAACGCCATTGGCGCGATACGTCCGCCGCACCCGCAGTCATCGAGGCGATCGCCGAATACCTGGCCGAACTCGACCGCCACGGGGACTTCCAAGTGCCCGAACCGGCGCTGAGTGCGCGCCAGTTCGTGATGCTGCTCGGCGCCGAAGGACAAGTCCGCTCGCTGCACGGCCTCCGCCCGCTCGACCCCTCCGAGATCCGTCAGGTCGCAGCAGAGACCGCCGACCTCATCCTGCGGGCCCACCGCCGGTGATCTCGGCGCATCCAGCCAGCCGGCGCCCGGGCTACCGGCGGCCGAGCTTCGCGGCCAGCTCGTCCGGGGTGGACACCGGCCGGTCGCAGACGAAGCCCCGGCACACGTACGCGGTCGGGCCGCCGTCGAGCAGCGGCCGGCCGGCGAGCAGCGGCACCCCCGGCTGGTCCGGCGCTCCGGCGACCACCACCGCGCCGGGCGGGGCGAGCCGCCACGCGGTGCGCACCAGCTCGTCGCCCGGATCGGTCGTCGCCACGGCAATCTCGTACGGACCGGCCAGCTGCGCCTCCCCCACCGCGCACGCGTACCCGGTGAACCGGGCGTGCCGCACCATGATCGACGCGACTGTGGCCAACGCCGCCTCCGCGGCCTCCCGGTGCGAGCTGGAGCCGGCCAGGGCCGCGTACGTGGTCAGCGCGGCGGCCATCGCGGAGAGGCCGGACGGGGTGGCGTTGTCGGTCGGATCGGCCGGGCGGACGACCAGCCGCTCGGCGTCGTCGGCCGTGTCGAAGAACCCGCCGTTGCCGTCGCCGAACCGCTCGATCGCGGTGTCCAGCAGCCGGCCGGCGAGCTCCAGCCACCGCCCGTCGCCGCTGAGCTGGTGCACCGCGCAGAACGCCTCGGCCACGCACCCGTAGTCGTCGAGTACGCCCGCCGGCTGGCCGACCACCCCGCCGCGGGACACCCGGCGCAGCCGGTCGCCGACGAGGTGCCGGTCCGCCAGTACGCCGGCGGCCGCCACCGCCGCGGCGGCCGACTCCGGCGCCGGCCGCACCGCCGCGTGCTCCGCCAGCGCCGTCACGGCCAGGCCGTTCCAGGCCGCCACCACCTTGTCGTCACGAGCCGGCTGCGGCCGCCTGTTCCTGGCCGCGAGCAGCGCTTCGCGTACCCGCCGCCACCGGTCCACGACGGCCGCTCCCCCGCCCGCCTCCGCCTCCGGCCCGGGCTGGTCCAGGCCGTCGACGTCCCGGGCCAGGCGCAGCACGCTCGCGCCGTGCTCGAAGTTGCCCTGTTCGGACACTGCGAACAGGTCGGCCGCCCAGGCGCCGTCGGCCTCGCCGAGCGCCTCGCGCAGCTGCCCCGGCGTCCAGACGTAGGTGGCGCCCTCGACACCCTCGGTGTCCGCGTCCAGCGCCGAGACGAACCCGCCCTCCTTCGTGGACATGTCCCGCACCAGGAACGCGGCCACCTCGTCGGCGATCCGGCCGGCCAGCCGGTCGCCGGTCAGCCGCCACAGGTACGTGTAGACGCGCAGCAGGAGCGCGTTGTCGTAGAGCATCTTCTCGAAGTGCGGCACCGTCCAGGTGGCGTCCACCGAGTACCGGGCGAAACCGCCGGCAAGCTGGTCGTAGATGCCCCCGCGGGCCATCGCCTCCGCGGTGTGCCGGACTATCTCCAGCGACTGCGGCGAGCCGGTGCGCTCGTAATGGCGCAGCAGGAACAGCATGTTCATGTGCGGGGGGAACTTCGGCTCTCCGCCGAACCCGCCGTGCGCGGGGTCGTACTCCCGGGCCAGCTGCTGCGCGGCGCCGTCGAGCAGCTCCGCGGTGACCGGCCGGGTCGCCCGCTCGCCGGCCGCGGCCCGCCCGAGCGCCTGCGCCAGCGTCCTGCCCTGCTGCACCACGGCCTCGCGCTGCTCCTGCCAGGTCTTCGCGACGGCGCGCAGCAGGCGGACGAAGTTGGCCCGCGGGAAGTACGTGCCGCAGTAGAACGGCTCGCCGTCGGGGGTGGCGAAGACGGTCATCGGCCAGCCACCCTGCCCGGTCATCGCCTGGGTGGCGGTCATGTAGACCGCGTCCACGTCGGGCCGCTCCTCGCGGTCCACCTTGATCGGCACGAACTGCTCGTTGATGAGCCGAGCGACCATCTCGTTCTCGAACGACTCGTGGGCCATCACGTGGCACCAGTGGCAGGAGGCGTACCCCACGGAGATCAGTACCGGCACGTCCCGCCGGCGGGCCTCGGCCAGTGCCTCCTCGCCCCACTCCCACCAGTCCACCGGGTTGGTCGCGTGCTGCAGCAGGTAGGGCGACAGCGCCTTGGCGAGCCTGTTCGGCATCTCCCCAGCCTAGACGCCTCCGGCGGGGCACACGGCCGGCCACCGCACAGCCCAGCCCGGCGGGCCGTACCCGGCCCGGGGTGGACGGCTTCAGGAGGCACCGCCCAGGGCCGGCGGTGTCAGGCGGCACCGCCCAGGGCCGGCGGTGTCAGGAGGCACCGGCCGGGGCCGGCGGCGTCAGGAGGCGCCGTCCGCGCGGAACCGCACGACCTTGCCCTGCGCGTCGTTGGCCTGCGCATTGGCGGCGAGCGAGCGGAGCACACCGACCACGTGCTCGGCCGGCATCGGCTTGAAGAAGTGGAACCCCTGCGCGGCGGTGCACCCCAGGGCGGTCAGCGCCGCCCGCTGGTCGGCCGTCTCCACGCCCTCCGCGACCACCCGCAGCCCCAGCTCCCGGGCCAGGTCCACGGTGGTACGGACGATCGCCGCCGCCTCCGGCGAGTCCGCCATGGTGCGGACGAACCGCCGGTCCACCTTCACCTCGTCGACGCTGATCCGGGTCAGGAACGTCAGCGAGGAGTACCCCGTGCCGAAGTCGTCGACGGAGAGGCCGACGCCCAGCGCCCGCAGCTCGGCGAGCACCTGGTCGACCACCTCGAGCTCGCTCATCACCACCGTCTCGGTGATCTCCACGATCAGCCGGTGCGGTGGCAGCCGGTGCTCGTGCAGCAGTGCGGCCACGTCGGTCGGCAGCTGGGGGTCGAGCAGGTTGCGCGCGGAGAGGTTCACCGCCACCGGCACGTCCAGGCCGTGCCTGGCCCACTCCGCCGCCGCGGTCAGCGCCTTGTCGATCACGTACCGGGTGAACTGGCTGAGCAGCTCGCTGTTCTCCACCGCCCGGACGAAGTCGGCCGGCCCGAGCTGGCCGCGCCGCGGGTGCTTCCACCGGATCAGCGCCTCCACCCCGGTGGGGGCGCCGGTGGCCAGGTCCACGGCCGGCTGCAGCGCGAGGACCAGCTGGTCCTCGGCGGCGAGCGCCTCGCGCAGCTCGGCGAGCAGCGCCAGCCGGTCGGTGCTGCCCGCGTCGTGGGCGCCGTCGTACCAGGCGATCGGGGCACCACCCTTCTTGGCCTGGTACATCGCGATGTCCGCCCGGCGGAGCAGCTCGTTCACGTCGGCTTCGCGGGCCGGCGCCACCACCACCCCGACGGAAGCCTCCACGGACAGCCGTACGCCCGCCACCTCGGTCGGCTCGGCCAGCGCCTCGGTCAGCTCCCGGGCCCGCCGGAGCGCGTACCGCAGGGATGCCGGCCGGTCCTGCCGGGGCGCGTCCCCGCCCGCCTTCGCGCCCCGCCCGGCGGTGTCCTCGGCGACGGTGACCGGCAGTGAGGTGATCAGCAGCCCGAACTCGTCGCCGCCCAGCCGGGCCAGCAGCTCGCCGGGGCGGGCCCGCTCGCCGAGGCGGCCGGCCGCGATACGCAGCAACGCGTCGCCCGCGGCGTGCCCGAGGGTGTCGTTGACGTCCTTGAAGTGGTCGATGTCCAGCAGCAACAGGGCCGCCGGGGCCTCCCAGTCCAGCATGCGCAGCGCACCGTCGCCCTTGGCCAGCAGCGCGGACCGGTTGACCAGGCCGGTGAGAGGGTCGTGCATCGCCTCGTGCAGCCGGCGCGCGGCGACCACGCTCAGCTCGTGGTGGGTGGCCGCGTCGTGCAGCGCAGCGGCGAGGGCGTCGCTGAACGCCGACAGGGCCATCTCTTCCTGCGGTTGCAGGGCACCCGGGCGGGCGAAGCTCAACCGCAGGTCGCCGACCTGCACCCCGCCGACCACCAGGGCACGGCTGGCCGACCGGTCCAGGTCGCGCGGCCCGCCGGCTTCCGGAGCGGCGGTCGACTCGACCAGCCCGCCGGACCGGTCCGCGCTGTAGAGGTGCCGGGAGCCGTCCGGACGCAGCACCTCGACCTCGACCCGCTGCGGGGCGAACAGCAGGTTCGCGCCCTCGATGCCGGCCGCCGCCACGCCACGCTCGTCCAGCTGGTTGAGCGCCCGGGTGACCGAGGCGAAGGCCTGCCAGGTGCGCCGCTCCGCGCTGACCCGCAACCGGTCGGCGTACGTCTGCTGCAGCAGCCACATCGCCGGCGGCAGCAGGACCAGCCACCACGGGTCGACCCGCACCAGCCCGACGATGACGAGGCTGACCACCACGTTGCCGACGAACATCAGCGTCTTGGTGCGCACGCTGTGCAGGAACGTGCCGGCGAACGGCAGCCGGTACCGCACCAGCGCGGTCAGCGCGGTCAGCGCCAGGGTGCCCACGATGTAGACCAGCGCGCCCAGCGCCAGGGTGCAGGCGAGGGCGGGCGACAACGCCGCGTCGTACGGATCCGCGAGGGCGGCGACCACCGCGGCCGCGGCCGCCGCGCCGACGCACAGCAGCGCGGCGATGTGCACCAGCGCGTACGGCGGGACCACGCCGACCCCGTCGCTGAAGGCCGAGTACAGCAGCCTTCCGACGAGGGCGCCGGCGAAGACCGCGGCCGGCAGCCACCCGGGCGGCACCAGGTAGAGGCAGACCACGACCGCCGCCTCACCCCAGGCGATGCCGACGACGCTCGGGCCGACCCGGAAGCGCAGCTGCATGACCTGGGCCAGCAGGACGGCGGTGACCGCGGCCCCGAACCGGGCCGGTGTGGGGTCCGGCGCGCCGGCGCGGACCCCGGCCGGCAGCAGCAGCCCGGCCACCGAGAGGGCCAGCGCGGCGAGCAGGACCACACAGACCATGACGCGGTCGGCCGGGTGCGCGTCACGCAGGCCGAGCAGGGCCGGGCCCCGGCGGCCGCCCGGCCGCGGGCCGCCGACCGCGCCTTCCTGGTCGCCGCGATCGCTCATCGGCGGCGCCGGATGGTGAGACAGCGGACCGGGTACGGGTCGGGTGAGGTGCCGGACCGCATCGACTCCACCCCTTCCCGTACGGCTCGGGGTCGTCTACAAAGCCCCCGGCGGGAAGGCTAAGCCAAACCGGTAATCGAGCAACAGGGGTCGCTGGGCCGGTTTAGCCGAATAGTGGTGCACTTTCACATTTTTTTGGTCAGACACGCCGGGACGTGGGAGCGGTACCACGCCAATCGTCTACAGTGCACCGGCCGGCTTGCGCGGTGAGCGGACCGGCGGACTAGGCGCGGGGCGTGCCGCTGCGGTCCTGGCCGGTCCCCTCCTGGCCGGAGTGGCCCTCGCCGGCACCCTCCCGGCCCGAGTCGCTCTGGCCAGTGCTCTCCGCGCCGGGCCCGTCCGGCCGTGATCCGCCCTGCGCCGGGAACTGGTCGGGCAGCCGGCGTAGCCGGGCGTTCATGTTTCGGATCAGGAGCACGGTGGCGATGGCCAGCAGCACGACGAAGAGCAGCGCCATCGGCCCGGCCAGCCCGCCGGACCGGGTGTCGCCGAAGTTGTTCACCGCGAACACGGCGCCGCCTGTCACGCCACCACCCTACTCCGGCGGGGCCGGCCGTCCCCGCCTGCCGTCGCGCCGCCCGGTCAGGCCCGTACGGCCTCCCGCACGCCGGCGAACAGGTCGTCCTCGGGCACCGTGCTGTCCACCAGGGACCGGGCCAACTCGTAGTCCTCGGTGGGCCATACCCGCTGCTGCAGCTCCAGCGGGACGTGGAACCAGAAGCCGTCCGGGTCCACCTGGGTCGCGTGGGCGCGCAGGGCGTCGTCGCGCACCGGGAAGTACTCCGCGCACTCCACCCGGGTGGTGACCAGGTGCCCCCGGTCGGCGACCGACTCCGCCTCCAGCCGCTTCAGCCAGTCGGCGTACGGCGAGACCAGGTCGGCGGCGAGCATCGCCTCGTGGAGGGCCAGGATGCGGGCCTTGTGGAAGCCGGCGTGGTAGTAGAGCTTCAGCGGCTGCCAGGGCTCGCCCTGCTCGGGGTAGCGCTCCGGGTCGCCGGCCGCCTCGAACGCCGCCACGGTCACCTTGTGGCACATGATGTGGTCCGGATGCGGGTAGCCGCCGTCCTCGGCGTAGGTGGTCACCACGTGTGGGCGGAACTGCCGCATCAACCCGACCAGCGGCGCCGCCGCGGTCTGCACATCCTGCACCGCGAAGCAGCCCTCCGGCAGCGGCGGCGGCGGGTCGCCCTCGGGTAGGCCGGAGTCGACGAAGCCCAGCCAGGTCTGGTCCACACCGAGGATCTCCCGGGCGGCCGCCATCTCCGCGCGCCGGATGGTCGCCATGTCGCGCCAGACCTCCGGCCGGTCCATCTTCGGGTTGAGCACGCTGCCGCGCTCCCCGCCGGTGCACGTCACGACCAGCACCTGCGCACCCTCGGCCACGTACTTCGCCATGGTCGCGGCGCCCTTGCTGGACTCATCGTCCGGGTGCGCGTGGACCGCCATCAGGCGCAACTGCTCCGCCACGGATTCTCCCCTCGTCATCCGCATCCGGCCCACCCGCCCCGCCGGCCGCGGCGCCGGCTGGAAGAATGGACCCCGTCATTCTGGCCTACCGGTCTGACAAATCCTCTCGGGTAACCCCCGCCGTCCCGGAAGGACGTCCAGAGCTGTGAGGACGACGTCGCGGTGACCGAAACGAACGCCATAACTCCGGACGCCGCCCCGGTGTTCCCGCCCGGGCGGTACGGCCGCCGGCGGGCGTCCCGGCGGGCGCGCCGGTGGGTCACGGCCGCGGTCGCCCTGGCCGCCGTCGCCGCGGGGCTCGTCCTGACGCTGCGGCTCCACCAGCAGTACGGCGCGGGGGCGTACGACGCGGAGCTGGTCCGCTACACGGAGGTGACCGACCGCCAGGTGGTGATCCAGTTCCGGGTGAACCTGCCCGCGGGCGAGCCGGCCAGCTGCACGGTCCGGGCCCGCAACCGGGCGGGGGTCGAGGTCGGCCGGGCCGTGGTGACGGTTCCCCCGGGCCAGGAGCGGCACCAGGTGGTCACCTACCGGCTGGCCACCAGCGAGCGGCCGGTCAGCGGGGAGGTCCTCGGCTGCGGGCCGGCGGAGGCCGGCAACTCCGGCCGGTAGCGGCCGGCTGATGCCGGCAACTCCGGCCAGCAAATGTCGGCGGAGGTCGGCATCTCCGGTCAGTAAAGATCGGTTGACAATTCGGGAGCGCTTCGCTGGTAAAATTGGCGGTTCTATGCGCTCAGCCCAAACCGCCAACCTGAGGAGATCGTCAGTGTCTACGACCGACCGCGAGGCGCCGCACACCTGGCTGTCTCAGGACGCGTACGACCGGCTGAAGGCGGAGCTCGACGAACTCATCGCGAACCGCCCGGTCATCGCCGCCGAGATCAACGCCCGCCGCGAGGAGGGTGACCTGCGCGAGAACGGCGGATATCACGCGGCTCGGGAGGAGCAGGGCAAGCAGGAGGCGCGCATCCGCCAACTGCAGGAGCTGCTGCGCACCGCGCGGGTGGGCGAGGCGCCCGCCACGGACCGGGTCGCGCCCGGCATGGTGGTGACCATCCGGTTCGACGACGACAGCGACGACACCGAGACGTTCCTGCTCGGCTCCCGGGAGATCGCGGCCACCACAGACCTGACCGTCTACAGCCCGGAGTCCGCCCTGGGCAAGGCGATCCTCGGCACCCGGGCCGGCCAGACGGTCACCTACACCGCGCCCAGCGGCGCCGACATCAAGGTGACCGTGGTGTCGTTCCACCCCTTCGGGTGACCGGCGGCGGCCGGCCGGGCAAGCGCGCCGCTAGCCGGCCACCCCGCCGGGGGCGAAGGTGACTTCGTAGCCGCTGTCGCGCAGGGCGGCGAGCAGCCGGCCGGAGTGCTCAGGCCCGCGGGTCTCCACCGACAGGGCAATCTGGACCTCGCCCAGGTGCAGCCGCGGGTCGTGCCGCTGGTGCTCCACGTCCACCACGTTCGCCCGGTGCTCGGCGATCTGGGCCAGCAGCCGCGCGAGCTGGCCTGGGCGGTCCGCGCAGCGCACGGTGAATCGCAGGTAGCGGCCGGCCGACGCGAGCCCGTGCTCGATCATCTTCAGCAGCACGAGCGGGTCGACGTTGCCGCCGGAGAGCACCGCGACCGCCGGCGTCGGGACGCGGGCGGCGCCGGCCAGCAGGGCCGCCACCCCGGCGCTGCCCGCCGGCTCCACCACCAGCTTCGACCGCTCCAGCAGCATCAGCAGCGCTCGGGAGATGTCCTCCTCGGTCACCGTGACCACGTCGTCCACGAGCTTGCTGACGTGGGCGAAGGTCAGCTCGCCCGGGCAGCCGACCGCGATGCCGTCGGCGATCGTGGCGTAGCCGGGGAGCCGGACCGGCGCCCCGGCGGTCAGCGACGGCGGGAACGCGGCCGCGCCCGCTGCCTGTACTCCGATCACCCGGATGTCCGGGCGCAGCGCCTTGGCGGCCACCGCGATCCCGGAGATCAGCCCGCCGCCGCCCACACCGACCACGATCGTCCGCACGTCCGGGCACTGCTCGAGGATCTCCAGCGCGACCGTGCCCTGCCCGGCGATCACATCCGGGTGGTCGAACGGGTGGATGAGGATCGCGCCGGTGCGGTCGGCGAACTCCTGCGCGGCCAGCAGCGCGTCGTCCACCGTGTCGCCGACCAGCTCCACCTTCGCCCCGTACCCCTTGGTCGCGGCGACCTTGGGCAGCGCCGCCGCGACCGGCATGAAGACGGTAGCCGCGGCGTCACAGAGCCCGGCCGCGAGCGCGACGCCCTGGGCGTGGTTGCCGGCGCTCGCCGCGACCACGCCGCGGGCGCGTTCCTGTGGGGACAGCCGGCAGATGCGCACGTACGCGCCGCGAACCTTGAAGGATCCCCCGCGCTGCAGGTTCTCGCACTTCAGCCAGGCTGGCCCGGCCAGGGCGGTGGCCAACGGCCGGCAGGGCTCGAGCGGCGTGACGCGGATGACCCCGTCGAGCAGCTTCCGGGCGGCCTGCACCTCGGTGAGGTTGACCAGTTCAGTCACACCCTGATGGTGCCACCCGCCGAGCCTGTTGCCGCGCGCGGCTCAGACCCCGCTCTGCCAGGGGTCGGCGGCCGGCGGTGGCTGTACGGGCTGGGATGGCTGCACGGGCTGGGGCGGCTGCACGGCCTGGGGCGGCTGCGGCGGGTAGGGCGATGGGGCCACCACCATGCCGGGCATGACCGGCGGTGGCGTGCCGGCAGCTATCCGGTTCTCCTGCGCCCGACTGACCTTGATGACCAGGATGGCCAGCAGGATGCCGGCGACCACCTCCAGCAGCAGGCCCGGGATGCCCCGGCCGACCTGGTTGCCGTAGTAGTGGATGTACTCCTGGTAGTCCTCGGGGCCGTTGATCCGGGTCGGCAACGCATCGAACTCCCCGTTGTCCCGGGCGAGCCCCCGGTCCACCACGTTGGCCACCAGCCAGACGACCCACCAGCTGTACGCCAGACCGGCCCCACCCAACGACTCACGGGCCACCGAGGCGGCCACCCGGCAGGGGATGACCAGGTTGGCGAACGGGATGAACCAGCCCCCGATCGCCCAGCCGGCCTTCATCGTCGGGGTCGCTTCCGGAAACGCGTCCAGGTTCTTGCGCGCCCGGTACAGCCAGGTGATGAACACGACCGCGGTGGCGAGGACGCAGCCGAGGTAGGCCAGGGCGAACGGGGTCGCCACGAGCTGCGCCTGGTTGAGCAGGTCGACGTCGTCGTCCCGCTGCGCCCGGCGGGCCATCGCCCGGGCGATCAGTGGCGAGAGGGTCAGGGCGAACGAGGCGGCGACCGCCACGGCGAGCAGGACGACGGTGGCGATGCCCACGCCCCGCACTGAGTACGTGCGCGCGTAGGGGTTAAGGGGCTGGCTCATGGAGTCGTCCTTGGGCCGTAGGGATGGTGAGGCTGCCGAGGAACTGTAGGGGATCGGCGCCCGTCGTGGTAGACCCGTCCGCTACTCGGTCGCCAATCCGACGCGCGGCCAGCCGGGGGCGTGCCGCGGCCAGGGCGCGGCCAGCTCGATCTGGCCGGCCACGGCGAGCAGCAGCAGCTCCGAACCGGGCTGCCCGACCAGCTGGACGCCGAGCGGCAGGCCGTCCGGGCGGGTGCCGACGGGGACCACCACGGCCGGGAGGCCGGCGATGTTCCACGGGGCCGCGTATGGGGCGTACCGGATGTTGGTCAGCAGGTTGGCCCGCCACGACCGGCCGGACCAGGCCACGGCCGGCGGCGGCGCCGTGGCCAGGGCGGGCGTCAGCAGCAGATCGAACGAACCGTCGCGGAAGAACGCCACGCTCTGGTCACGGAAGGCCGCCCGGTCCTCCTCGCGGACGTACCCGCGCCGCCACGCCCAGGCGCCCAGCTTGACGTGCCGCCGGGTGCGCGGCTGCAGCGCGGCCACGTCCAGCCCGGCCTCCTCGGCATCGCGGTAGGCGCCGGCGAACCAGGTGGCCAGGCCCTTGAGGCCCAGCTTCGTGGAGTACGCCGGATCCGCGGCGACCAGGTCGTGCCCGGCGTCGGCGAGCAGCCGGGAGGCGGTCGCCACCGCGCCGCGGTTGGCCGAGTCCGGGCGTACCCCCTGGACCGGGCTGCGCAGCGAGACGGCCACCCGCAGCCGCGACGGCTCGACGAGCTTGCCCGGCGTCCGGCCGGCCAGCACGGCGAACCCGGTCGCCGCGTCGGCCACGGTGGTGGCGAGGATGCCGTTCTCGGCCAGCCCGAACCAGCTCTCCGCGGGCAGCCCGGACGGGACTACGCCGCGGCCGGGCTTGATGCCGACCAGGCCGCAGCAGGCGGCCGGGATGCGGATCGATCCCAGCCCGTCGTTGCCCTGCGCCAACGGCACCAGGCCGGCGGCGACCGCGGCCGCCGCGCCGCCGGACGATCCACCGGGCGTGCGGTCGGTCCGCCACGGGTTGCGGGTGATCGCGGACTGGTCGTCGGTGGTGCCCCACAGGCCGAGCTCGGGCATCCGGGTGACCCCGATCACCACGGCCCCCGCGCCGCGCAGCCGGCGTACCACCTCGTGGTCGGCCGAGGCGACCGGCGCGGCGCCGGCCG
Source organism: Micromonosporaceae bacterium (assembly GCA_019689695.1). GTDB lineage: Bacteria > Actinomycetota > Actinomycetes > Mycobacteriales > Micromonosporaceae > JADGHA01. The sequence goes on from JADGHA010000047.1 coordinate 11,869, forward strand.
CGGAACCGTTCCATGTGGGCAGTCCGGCGACAGGGGTGTTCTCCTTGACCGCGACCGGGACCCCGGCCAGCGGCAGGTTGGCCAGGTCGGGCTCGTCGTCCACCTTCTCCGCCTCGGCGGCCGCGGCCGCGGCCCGCACCACACGGAACGCGTTGAGTTCGGGCTCGGCGTCGCGGATGTGGTCCAGGTGGTCAGCGACCACCTGGGTCGCCGACGTGTCGCCGCGCCGCACCGCCCGGGCGATCTGCTTGGCGGTCGCGCCCACCCAGCTCGACGTGGGCTGCTGCATTGCCACCTCCGAAACTCACCCGCCCGCCCTCGCGTCCCGCCGCGCCCGCGGCGTACCCGGCCGGATCCGGCTCAGGCCAGCGCCTGCTCCAGATCGGCGAGCAGGTCGTCGACCGTCTCGATGCCGACAGACAGTCGCACGAGATCGGCCGGAACTTCAAGCGGCGAGCCGGCCGCGCTGGCGTGTGTCATCCGTCCAGGATGCTCGATCAGCGACTCCACCCCGCCCAGCGACTCGGCGAGCACGAACAGTCGCGCCCGGTTGCAGATCTCGATGGCGTGCTGCTCACCGCCCGCGGCCCGGAACGACACCATGCCGCCGAACCGGCGCATCTGCTTGGCCGCAATCTCGTGTCCAGGATGGTCGGACAGGCCCGGGTAGAGGACGGTGGCCACCGCCCGGTGCCGCGTCAGGTACTCCGCGACCCGTTCCGCGTTGTCGCAGTGCCGGTCCATGCGTACGCCCAGGGTCCGCACGCCGCGCAGGGTCAGCCAGGCGTCGAACGGGCCGTCCACCCCGCCCATCGCGTTCTGATGGAAGGCGACCGGCTCGGCCAGTGCCGCATCGGCGAAGACCAGCGCGCCACCCACCACATCGGAGTGCCCGCCGATGTACTTGGTGGTGGAGTGCACCACCACGTCGGCGCCGAGCGCGATCGGCTGCTGAAGGTAGGGCGAGGCGAACGTGTTGTCCACCACCAGGATGGCGTCGTGCTCGTGCGCCAACCCGGCCAGCGCGCTGATGTCCGCGATGCCGAGCAGGGGGTTTGTCGGCGTCTCCGTCCAGATCACCCGGGTGCGGCCGGTCATCGCCGCGCGTACCGCATCCACATCGGACATGTGCGCGGCGGTCCAGGTCAGACCCCACCGCTCGGCCACCTTCGCGAAGAGCCGGAAGGTGCCGCCGTACGCGTCGTCCGGGATGACCACGTGGTCGCCCGGCCGGCACACCGCGCGCAGCAACGTGTCCTCGGCGGCCAGGCCGCTGGCGAAGGCGAGCGCCCGGCGGCCGCCCTCCAGCGCGGCCAGGCACTCCTGCAGGGCGTCGCGGGTCGGGTTGCCGGAGCGGCTGTACTCGTACCCGAGCCGCGGCGAGCCGACCGCGTCCTGCGCGTACGTGGAGGTGGCGTATATGGGTGGCACCACCGCGCCGGTCCGCGGGTCGGGCTCCTGCCCGGCATGGATGGCCAGCGTCTCGAAGCCGTAGTTCATGCTGCTGAGGCTAGTCGGGTGCCGGATAGGGTTCCGGGGTGGCTGGTTGCGTGTTCTGTGCCGTGGTGGCCGGCACCACCGCGAGCTTCCGGGTCGCGGAGACCGCCGGGGCGGTCGCCTTCCTGGACACCCGGCCGGTGTTCCCGGGGCACGTGCTGGTGGTCCCCCGCGAGCACATCGAGGTTCTGGGCGATATGCCCGGTTCTTCCCTGGGCGGGTTCTTCGGCTTCGTGCAGCGGATGACCGTGGCCGTGGAGCGCGGCCTGGGCGCCGGCGGGACCTTCGTCGCGATGAACAACCGGGTCAGCCAAAGCGTCCCGCACCTGCACGTACACGTGATCCCGCGGACCAAAGGGGACGGTCTGCGCGGCTTCTTCTGGCCCCGCACAAAGTACGCGTCCGACGAGGTGGCGACGGAATATGCGGAGCGGATCGCGGCTGCGGTGGAGGCATGACGTCCGGCGCGGGATGCTTGAAGGGAGTACGCGAGAGGAGAATTTCGTGTTCCTGCGATACAAGAAGCTCGACCTGCCCCGCCCTTCCGAGGCGCTGCCCGGCCGGGCGGCGGAGATGCCGGTGGCCGAGCGCCACGCGGTGCTCGGCACCCCGATGAAGGGCCCGTGGCCGGCGGGAGCGGAGGTGGCCGTGTTCGGCATGGGCTGCTTCTGGGGCGCCGAGCGGATGTTCTGGCAGATCCCGGGCGTCATCACCACCGCCGCGGGCTACGCGGGCGGCTACACCCCGAATCCGACGTACGAGGAGGTCTGCTCGGGCCGGACCGGGCACGCCGAGGTGGTGCAGGTGGTCTACGACCCGGCCGCGGTCTCGTACGAGCAGCTGCTCAAGGTCTTCTGGGAGAACCACGACCCCACCCAGGGCATGCGCCAGGGCAACGACGTCGGCACGCAGTACCGCTCGACGATCTACACCACGACGGACGCGCAGCTCGCGGCGGCCGAAGCGTCACGCGAGATGTTCCAGCCGGTGGTCCGGGCGGCCGGCTACGGCGACATCACGACGGAGATCGGCAAGCTGGACCGGTTCTACTACGCCGAGGACTACCACCAGCAGTACCTGCACAAGAACCCGGGCGGGTACTGCAACATCGGCCCCACCGGCGTGACCTGCCCGGTCGGCGTGGCCAGCACCGGCGAGTGAACCGTCAGCGATAAGCTGACGGCTGCGTGTCGGTAGGGGGTTGTGACGATGAGCGGAGACGCCCAGCAACCGCGGCGGTACGCCAAGCCGATCGTCGTACCTGAACGACTAGAACTTTTGCGCGGCCCCAGCAAAGGGGTGGTACATCTGCCCCGGCACCTGAAGTGGTCGGGAAGTAGGGAGTATGGCTTGGCCGTGCCGGGTCGCATTGTTGATCTGTACCGAACGGTAATCAATGAGGCCGCTACGCCGGCAGATCTCTATGCCTACCTTAACCGAGAAGTACTGATCAAGCTGTGGCCCTCCATGTGGCTACCTGTGGCAGTAAGGCGTGCCTGGGAGGGTCGGTTCCCGGAGCTGCGCAGGCACGCCGCCACTGCAGCGGCCTGACCGCCATGGAGCCCCGCCACAAGGAAATCACCCGTCTCGCCCTCGAAGCAGCGGAAGAATACGGATTCGCGCTCGCCGGAGCTTACGATAAGCGCCCATGACATGGGCAAGCGCCTCAGCGGCGATGTGGATCTGTTCACGGACTGGCAACGCCGAGCCGATTTCCCGGCCGCCGTCGATGCAATTTTGCACGCGCTCGGAAAGGCCGGCTACGCCGTCACAGTGGTTATCCGCACCGACACGTTCGCACGGTTGATGCTTACCGCCCCACATGCGCCGCCGGGCACCGAGCCAGACAAGCTGGAGCTGTCCGCCGACTGGCGCGCTCATCAGCCAGTGCGACTGGCCATCGGCCCGGTCCTACACCCCGACGACGCGGTAGCGACGCATTCAGGTCGGACGAGCTCATCGCCTTCGTCTACGCCCAACGTCACGCGATGTGGTGTAGCGGATGCACTACATCGGTCTGCAGACAGGGTAGCGTCGGGGCCGCGTTTCGGCCGCCAACCAGGTGTACGGATGGGGCGCGCGGGTAACGCCAGTCGTGGCGGGTGGGAGCTGCCAGCCTGACGGAAGGGACCCGATGA
>JADGHA010000578.1 GCA_019689695.1 Micromonosporaceae bacterium
ACGCTAGTGCGCCTCGCCCAGCCGGATGCCCCACCCATCCCCGGCCCGGTCGATCACGAGATCAGCAGCGCGAAATATCCCTTTTGCCAAGACTAACCTCAGGATCAACGGGCCTGGGGAGACTGGAGGCGGAGCGGATCCGGGGCATGCGCGCACAGCATGGTGGTGCCCATGGCCCCGGGATCGCGGCGGCGGGCGGCCACCCGACGTCGACCAGGCCGGCAGCGCCGAGCCCGGCGGACCGACAGGTCACCGGGCCTGGAGGCGGAGCAGGTCCGGGGCGTGCAGGCGCAGCATGGTGGTGCCCACGTCGGCCGGGGCGCGGCGGCGCGTCGCCATCGACACGCCGACCATGACCAGAAACGCCATCGGCACCGTCCACGCGGCCGGCTGGCCGACCAGCGCCGCGGCCCATCCCGTCAGGTCCGGGCCGAGCACGGTGAGCAGGACCGCGCCGACCGCTGCGCCGCCACCGACCAGGATCCCGGCCGCCGCACCGACGTCGGTCAGCCCGCGCCACCAGATGCCCAGCACCAGCAGCGGGCAGAAGCTGGAGGCGGCGACCGCGAACGCCAGGCCGACCACCTGGGACACATCCAGCCCGGACACGCGCAGTGCGAACACCACCGGCACCACGCCGGCGAACACCGCGGCGATGCGGAAGCCCCGCACCGATCCCCGGTGGCCCGGCGGGCCGCCGGGGCCGCCGCCGGCCGAAGCCCGGCCGAGGACGTCGGTGGAGAGTACGCCCGCCACGCTGGTCAGCAGACCAGACGATGTGGACAGGAAGGCGGCGAACGCGCCGGCCGCGACGAGCGCGCCGAGCAGCTGACCGAGCAGGCCGCCGCCGAGCGCGGCCCCGGGCAGCACCAGCACGACCGCGTCGGTGCGGCCGGTCATCAGCAGCTGCGGGGTGTAGACGCGGCCGAGCACCCCGTACAGCGTGGGGAAGAGGTAGAACAGGCCGACCAGGCCGAGCACCACCAGCGTGGTCCGCCGGGCGGCGGCCCCATCCGGGTTGGTGTAGAAGCGGACCAGGACGTGCGGCAGCCCCATCGTGCCGAGGAAGGTGGCGAGGATCAGCGAGTACGTCGCGAACAGCCCGCTGTCGTGGTCCTGGCTGCCCGCCGGCAGCAGCCAGTCCGCACCACGGTGCACTCCGGCCACCTCGGGCACCCGTGCGCCGGCCGGGAACACCAGCTTGCTGTTCGTGTCCACTGTGTGCCGGCCGGCGGCCAGCGTGCGTGCGCCGGTGCTCCGGTCACCGTCGAGCGCCCCCGCCCGGACCTCCACCGTGGAAGGCACGGCCACGGTGAAGGTGACGCGCTGCTCGACCTCGACCGTGGTCTGGGTGCGGAAGGTCGGGCCGTCCGGCGGGGTGACCGCGGGCCGGCCGGCCGCCTGCCAGTGCAGCAGCAGGAAGATCATCGGTACCGCGAGCGCGGTCAGCTTGAGCCAGTACTGGAAGGCCTGCACGAAGGTGATCGAGCGCATCCCGCCCAGCGCCACGTTCGCGGTCACCACCCCGCCGACCAGCAGCGCACCGAGCTGGTAGGGGCCGCCGGACACCGTGCTGAGCGTCAGTCCGGCGCCCTGCAGCTGCGGCACCAGGTAGAGCCAGCCGATGAACACCACGAACGCGGTGGCGAGCTTGCGCAGCCGTTGCGAGCGCAGCCGTACTTCACAGAAGTCGGGCAGGGTGAACGCGCCGGAGCGGCGCAGCGGCGCGGCCACGAACAGCAGCAGCGCCAGGTACCCGGCCGCGAAGCCGACCGGATACCACAGCACGTCCACGCCGTGCTTGAGCACCAGCCCGGCCACGCCGAGGAAGGAGGCGGCGGAGAGATACTCGCCGCCGATCGCCGCCGCGTTCCACGTCGGGCTGATCATCCGGGACGCGACCAGGAAGTCGGAGGTGGTCCGGGCCAGCCGCAGCCCGTACGCCCCGATCATCACGGTGACCAGGGTGACCGCGACGATGGCCGGAAGGGTGTACGGGCTAGTCATGGGGGCGCTCGACGAGCGCGGTGAAGTCCTGCTCGTTGCGCTCGGCCAGCTGGACGTAGGCGAAGCCGATGCCCACCAGGAACGGGTAGGCGAGCACGCCGAGCAGCAGCCAGGGCAGCTTCACCCCGAAGACCTCGGCGCCGCCGACCGGCGGTGCCACGGCGAACAGCAGCGGCAGCCCGCCCAGGCCGATCGCGACCACCATGGTCAGCCGGACGGCGAGCGCGAGCTGCGCGCGGACCAGGCCGCTCACCAGCGCCTCGCCGACGCGGGTCTGCTCGGCGAGCTCGGCCCTGGTCCCGTCCCGCCCGGCCCGGGTTTTGGCGACGTCGGCCAGCACGATTCGTGTCCGGGCTGGGGTGGCCGGCGGTTCGGTGCTCTGCGCCATG
>JADGHA010000579.1 GCA_019689695.1 Micromonosporaceae bacterium
CCCCACATCTATGCCGAAATCGGTCGCGCGGCCGCAGTTGGTCCATCAGCCTTGACAGGTATGAGTACAAACTCTGTCAGCTCGATGGATGCCACCGCGATAGACATCACGCCGATCGAGTCGGCCGAGGATCCGGCGTACGAGCAGGCGTTCCAGATCGTCGGTGCCGCGGTGGCCGCGGACCTGCCCGACATGCCGGCGCCATGTTGGGAGTCGTTCCGTGGCACGATGACCCATCCCTGGCCCGGCCAGCCCACCCGCCACTTCCTGGCGCGGGTCGACGGTGTGGCGGCGGGCTACCTGGAGCTGACCCTGCCGGACCTGGACAACACCGAGAACGCCACCGTCGAGGTCTGGGTACACCCGCAGTTCCGGCGGCGGGGAGTGGGCCGGCTGCTGTTCGACCGGGCCGCCGCGGTCGCGCGCCAGGAAGGCCGCAAGCGGCTGATCGGTGACAGCCCCGCCGCGCTGCCCGGCGGGGTGGCCCGCACCGATGCCGGCAACCAGTTCGCCCGCTCGCTGGGCGCGAAACCCGCCCTCACCGAGGTCCGCCGCCGGCTCGATCTGGCCACTGTGGACGAGGAGGTGCTGGCCGAGCAGCTCGCCGAGGCGTGGCTGCACGCCGACGGTTACTCGCTGGTGTGGTGGCGCGACGTGGTGCCGGGGGAGTACATCGACGACGTCGCGTACCTGGACAGCCGGCTGGTCAAGGACGCGCCCATGGGTGAGCTGGCGTGGGAGCCGGAGGTCATCGACCGGCGCCGGATCCGGGCCTTCGAGGCGGCGAGCCGGGCCCGCAAGCGACGCCGGTACAACACCGGGGTGCGGCACAACGCCACCGGCCGCGTGGTCGCCTTCACCACGCTGGATGTGGAGCACTGCCCGGCGGATCACGCGTGGCAGCAGGTCACCATCGTCGAACCGCAACACCGCGGGCACCGGCTGGGCACCGTCGTCAAGATCGAGAATCTGCGGTACGCCCGGGTGCACGAGCCCGCGCTGCGGCTGATCGACACCTGGAATGCCGCGGAGAACCCGCACATGATCGCTATCAACGAGCAGATCGGCTTCCGCCCGGTGGACAGCTGGATCAACTGGCAGCTGGACCTGTAGCGCCGGGTACTAGATGATCATGAGGTATGGCGCGACAAGTCGGATATTTTGCTCGGGCAACCTCATGATCACCGGGAGGTGAGCGGTCCGCCGCCACATCAACCCTCCGCGCGTGGCGCCGGAGGGGGGATGATGGGCGGCATGACGCAGGCACTTGAAGTAGAGACCGGGGAGACCCCCCACACCCTCTACGCCAAACACTCCGGCACCTTGCAGCGGGCGCTTGCGGCGATCGCCGAGCGCGGCTACTGGTCGGCCTACCCCGAGTCGCCCAGCCCGAAGGTGTACGGGGAGACAGCCGCCAAGGCGGGCAAGGCCGCCTTCGAGGCGTACCTCGGGAAGAAGTTCCCGATCGACCAGCCGGCGGTGACCGGCTGGGTGACCACCGAGCGGAGCCCGTTCGGGATCGACCTCGCGGTCAGCTATCCGCACCCGGACGTCGACGGGCTGCTCGCGGCCGCCGCCGCGGCGATGCCGCAGTGGCGCGACGCCGGGCCGCAGGCGCGCGCCGCGGTCTGCCTGGAGATCCTCAGCCGGCTGCACGAGCACGTCTTCGAGCTGGCCAACGCGGTGCAGTTCACCACCGGGCAGGCGTTCGTGATGGCGTTCCAGGCCGGCGGTTCGCACGCGCTGGACCGGGCGCTGGAGGCCATCGCGTACGCGTACGCGGAGATGACCCGGCACCCGTCCGAAGTGGACTGGGAGAAGCCGGCGGGCAAGGGTGAGCCGCTGCGGGTGAAGAAGATGTTCCACGTGGTGCCGAGGGGCCTGGCCCTGGTGATCGGCTGCAACACGTTCCCGACCTGGAACTCGTACCCCGGCCTGTTCGCCAGCCTGGTCACCGGCAACCCGGTGCTGGTCAAGCCGCACCCCCGCGCGGTGCTGCCGCTCGCGGTCACCGTGCGGTACGCCCGGGAGGTGCTCGCCGAGGCCGGCTACGACCCCAACCTGGTTCAGCTGGCGGCGGAGGAGGACGGCGAAGGGCTCGCCTCCACGCTCGCGCTGCGGCCGGAGGTGAAGATCATCGACTTCACCGGGTCGACCGCGTACGGCGAATGGCTGGAGGCCAACGCCCGGCAGGCCGTCGTCTACACCGAGAAGGCCGGGGTGAACACGGTCCTGATCGATTCCACCGACGACTTCGCCGGCATGTGCCGCAACCTCGCCTTCTCGCTCACCCTCTACAGCGGACAGATGTGCACCACGCCGCAGAACATCCTGGTGCCGGCCGCGGGCATCGACACCGACCAGGGGCACAAGAGCAGCGAGGA
>JADGHA010000580.1 GCA_019689695.1 Micromonosporaceae bacterium
GCGGCCGGTTTCCGTCGGGAACGGGCGATGGGCGCTGCGATTCGGGCAGACCAAGATCAACTTGCACCAGGCAGGGGACGAGGTCGCGCCGCACGCGGCTGCGCCGACGCGCGGCAGCGCGGACCTGTGCCTGGTGTCGGCGACGCCCCTGGACGAGGTACGCGCGCACATCGAGGGCGCAGGCGTGGCGATCGAGCTGGGGCCGGTGGCACGCACCGGCGCGATCGGGCCGATCACGAGCCTGTACCTCCGCGACCCGGACGGGAACCTGCTGGAAATCGCGGAGTACTGAGCGGGTTGGCTAGGCTTTTGCGCATGACCCGGCTGGGCGAGCTTGAGCGCGCGGTGATGGACGTGCTGTGGGACCGCGGGACCCCGGCCACGGTGCGGGAGGTCGCCGAGGTCCTGCGCGACCGGGATCTGGCCTACACCACCGTGATGACGGTCCTGGACCGGCTCGCCGGCAAGGGCATGGTGGAACGGGAGCGGACCGGACGGGCCTGGAGCTACCGGCCGGCGGCCAGCCGGGAGGCGTTCATCGCCCAGCTCATGCTCGACGCGCTGGACCTGGCCGGCAGCCGGGACGCGGCGCTGGTGCGATTCGCCCGGTCGGTCAGTGGCACCGAGGCCGAGGTGCTCCGGGCCGCGCTGGCCGGCCACAGCCAGCCGGAGACATCCGCGCCGGCGGCCGGCCCGGCCACCGGCGACGGCGCGCGCGAGGACCGGAAGGGCTGATCCCGATGCTGTCCGCCGCACCCCTCGCCGGCGTGCTGGTGGCCTGCTGGCCGGTGGCCCTGCTGCTGACCCGCGCCCGGTGGACGTGGCGCAGCCCGCGGGTGGCGATCCTGTGCTGGCAGGCGGTCGGGTTGACGCTCGGGCTGTCCGCGATCGGCCTTCCCCTGGCGTACGGCCTCGCCCCGTACCACCTGGGAACCGTTCCGGCGGTGGCCCGCCTCACCACCGACCTTGCCCGGGGCCAGTTGCCCGCCCAGATCGGGCCGGCCAGGCTGGCGGGCATCGGCGCCGGCCTGGTGGTCGGCGGCTGGCTGATCGGCACCACGGTGGCCTGCCTGGTGCGGACCGTGCGGCTGCGCCGCCGGCACCGCCAGCTGCTCGTCCTGGTCGCCCGGGATGACCCGGCAGCGCCCGGCGCGCTGGTGCTCGACCACCCCGGCGCGGCCGCATACTGCCTGCCCGGGGTGCTGCGCTCCCGGGTGGTGGTCAGCGCCGGCACGCTGAGCCTGCTCGGCCGGGCCGAGCTGGCCGCCGTGCTCAGCCACGAGCGGGCGCACGCGGACGAGCGGCACGACCTGGTACTGCTGCCGTTCACGGCGCTGGCCCGGGCACTTCCCCAGGCCGGTTGGCTGCGCCGGGCGCGGCGGGCGCTCGCGGCCATCCACGAGGCGGTGGCGCTGCTGGTGGAGATGCGTGCGGACGACCGGGCCCGGCAGCGGCACACCGAGGGACCGCTCGCCGCGGCGCTGGTCCGCTTCGCCACCGCGCCGAGCGTCACGCCGCCGGGGGCGCTCGGACTCGCCGACGAGCAGCACCTGCAGGCCCGGCTGGAACGCCTGCTGCAGGCCGGCCAGGACGGCTCGCGGCTGCTGCCCGCCGTCGCGCTGGCGGCCGCGGTGATGCTGGTCTCCGTGCCGCTGAGCCAGTTCGTCGTGCCCCTCTGACCGGGTAGCCTTCTCTACGATCCTGTGTAGTAGGGAACGGACCTTCCGGTCCCTCCCAGACCCGTGTGGTTGGCTTGACGCCGATGCGCCCCTTCGACCCGCGCCTGCCGCGCCGGATCCCTGCGGTCCGACGGCACCTGCTCGTGCTCGGCCTGCTCGGCGTGGCCGCCGGCGGGCTGGTCATCGCGCAGGCGACCGCGCTCGCCGCGGTGCTCGCCACCGCGGCGCACGGGCGGCTGGACCGCACGGCGCTGGTCTGGTTCGTGGTGGCCGCGGCGCTGCGGGCGGCGCAGGCCTGGGCCCAGGGCGTGGTCGCCGCCCGCTCAGCGGCGGCGGTGAAGGCGCAGCTGCGCGCCGAACTGCTCGCCGCGGTCGGCGGGGCGCCCGGCTGGCTCACCGGCCAGCGGGCCGGCGAGATCGCCACCCTCACCGGCCGCGGGCTGGACGCCCTGGACGCCTACTTCACCGGGTACCTGCCACAGCTCGTGCTGACCGTCACGGTGCCGCTGGCGGTGCTGGCCCGGCTGGCCTTCGCCGACTGGAGCTCGGCGCTGATCATCGCGGTCACCCTGCCGCTCATCCCGGTCTTCGGGGCGCTGCTCGGCTGGCAGGCGCAGGCCGCCACGCGCCGGCAGTGGCAGCGGCTGTCCCTGCTCGGCGGGCATTTCCTGGACATGGTCGCCGGGCTGCCCACGCTGCACGC
>JADGHA010000581.1 GCA_019689695.1 Micromonosporaceae bacterium
GGTGTGGGGGGGGCGGGCCGGCCCCCGCACCCCCCATCCGGCGCCAGGCGCGGCCGGCCACCCAGGACCCGCCAGGCCGCACGGCGCCTGCCCGACGGCCCTGCCTACACGGGCACGGCCGTACGTCCCCGCCGGCGGCTGCGGCCACCCCGCTCCCCCACGGCCTCGGTGTCGTTGCCCGGCTCCGCACCGGCGGCCTCCCCGGCGGCGCTCTCCGCAACGCCGTCCACGTCCGGGCCCGCGGCGAGGTCGTCGGTCACGCCGAGATCGTCATCCGGGTGGAGCAGCGCGTCGCCCGCGGCCCCGGCGAACCCACCGCCGTCCACCGTCGGCACCGGGCCCGCGAACCCCTCGGCCAGCGGGCCCTGGTCGGCGCGGTGTGCCGCGGCGTCGTCCGCGGCCACCGGCACGGTCTCTTCCCCGCCGATGCGGACCGGCCCCGGCACATCCTCGACGGCGCTGGTGGACAGCGCGGGTCGGTTACGGGTGAAGGTGCCCTGCCCGCGCGAGAGGTCGTGCCCGACCGCGATCGCCTCCAGCTCGTAGCCGATGCGGCGGTTGTTGTCCTCGTCGGTCCAGTCACGGGTGTACAGCCGGCCGACCACGATCACCGGGTCACCGGTGACGATCGAAGCCTTGACGCCCTCGGCAAGCTTGCGCCAGCAGTTGACCCGCACCCGGAAGCTGTTGCCGTCCACCCATTGGCCGGTCTCCCGGTCCAGCCGGCGAGCGGTCGAGGCGACCTTGAAATGGGCCACCAGCGAGCCGGTGTTCTTGGTCCGGCGCAGCTCCGGTGCGGTCAGCACGTTGCCGACGATCGTCACATGCGTGTCGTACATGATCTCTCCACTGGGTCCATCCGTTGTCTGCCGAGTCCGACTCGACCGACAGCGTGGACCGCAGCGCAGCCGCCCGCCACGGCCGGCCGCGCCCGCTGTGGACGCAACGTCCGACTGTGGAAAACGCCCTGATCATGCGGTGGATCTGCTATGCGGCGGGCAGGAAGACCAGCGTGCCGTTGTGGCCGCCGAAGCCGAACGAATTGGAGATGACCGGCGACGGCTGCCAGGGTCGTGGTTCCAGCACCACGTCGATCCCGAACGCCGGATCCACCTTCCGGGTGCCCATCGTGGGCGGCAGCTCCCGCTGGGCGTACGTCAAAGCCACGGAGACCACCTCGATGGCACCGGCCGCGCCCTGCGCGTGGCCGGTGACTCCCTTGATCGAGGTGACCGCCGGCCCCGGCTCGCCGAACAGCTCACGCAGCGCCCGCGCCTCGATCTCGTCGTTGAGCCGGGTCGACGTCCCGTGCGCGTTGACATGGGTGACCTCACCCGGCGGCACACCGGCGTCCGCCAACGCCAGGCGCATGCAGGCCAGCGCACCCCGTCCGGTCGGCTCCGGCGCGGTGAGATGGTGCGCGTCGGCAGTGGACGCGGCGCCGGCCACCTCGGCGTACACCCGCGCGCCCCGGGCCGCGGCGTGCCCGGCCTCCTCCAGTACCACCACCGCCGCGCCCTCGGCCACGCAGAAGCCGTCGCGGTCCACGTCGAACGGGCGCGAGATCCCGGACTGCGACAGCGCGCGCATGTTGCTGTAGCCGGCCAGGTTGGTGGGGGTCAGCGTCGCTTCCGCTGCCCCGGCCACGACGAGGTCGGCGCGGCCGGCGGCGATCCAGCGGGCGGCGCCGGCCACCGCGTGGGTGCCGGTGGCGCAGGCGCTGACCACGGTCTCGCACGGGCCGCGCAGGTCCCACCGCATCGACGCGGCCGCCGCGGCGGCGTTGGGCATGACCAGTGGCACGGTCAGCGGCGACACCGCCCGGTCGCCCTTCTCCTCGCGTATCAGCGCCTGCCGCTCCCAGGACAGCGATCCGCCGATCCCGGTGCCGATGAGGACGCCGGCCCGTTCGGAATCCGTACCGGACAGCGCGCCGGCGACGTCCGGGGCTGGCAGCAGCCCGGCGTCGGCCAGTGCCTGCCCGGCGGCCGCGATGGCGAACTGGGCGAACCGGTCCAGCCGCCGGCAGTCCGTCCTGGCCAGCCCCCACTGCTCCGGCTCGAAATCAGGCACCCGGCGGACCACGGCGGGCTCGGCCGGCCGGGCCAGGCCCGCCCAGAACTCCTCCGCCCCGGTGCCGCACGGCGCCACCACGCCGACGCCGGTCACCACGACCCGCCGGCCATCCCGCGACTCGATCATCCCCAAACCTCGCTAGTGTCCCCCGACACCTGGTCCAAGGTACCGTCAGAGAGCGTGGAGCAAGACATCCTGGGCCCGCCGTTCGAACGGCAGACCATCGACCTCGGGCACGACGACGAGGGCCCGGTGGTGGCCACCCTGGTCCGGCGGCGCGCGCCCGCCCCGACCCGGCA
>JADGHA010000582.1 GCA_019689695.1 Micromonosporaceae bacterium
GCTGCAGGTGACCCCGACCCATGTGCGGGTCGGGGACGGCTACGCGGCCACCTATGCGGTGTGCGGCTACCCGGCCGAGGTGGGCCCGGCCTGGCTGGGGCCGCTGCTGTCCTACCCGGGCCGGGTCACCGTCGCCGTGCACACCGAGCCCGTGCCGGCGCCGATCGCGGCGCCGATGCTGACCCGGCAGCGGGCCCGGCTGGAGTCCACCCGGCGCATCGACGCCGAGCGGGGCAAGCTGTCCGACCCGTCGGTGGAGGCCGCCGCCACGGACGCCGCCGGCCTGGCCGAGCGGGTCGCCCGGGGGGCGTCGAAGCTGCACCACGCCGCGGTCTACGTCACGGTGCACGGCCGCACCCTGGACGAGCTGCACGCCACGGCGGCCGGGGTCCGGTCGGCCGCCGCGTCGATGCTGCTGGACCTGCAGCCGGCGACGTTCCGCCACCACCTCGGCTACACCACCACCCTGCCACTCGGGGTGGACGCGCTGGGGATGCGGCGCATCTTCGACACCGAGAGCCTGGCCGCGGCGTTCCCGTTCGCCTCCGGCGACCTCGCCGCCCCGGCGCCGGGGCAGCTCGCCTCCACCGAGGCGGTGCTGTACGGGGTGAACACCACCTCGCACGGGGTGGTGATGTGGAACCGGTGGGCGCAGGACAACCACAACTCGGTGGTCCTGGCCCGGTCGGGCGCCGGCAAGTCGTACTTCGTCAAGCTGGAGGTCCTGCGGTCGCTGTACCAGGGTGTCGAGGTTGCCGTCATCGACCCGGAGGACGAGTACACGCCGCTGGCCGGGCACGTCGGCGGCACCGTCATCCAGCTCGGCGCGCCCGACGTGCGCCTCAACCCCCTCGACCTGCCCGTCCACACGCACCCGACCGCGTTCCGCGACCACCAGCTGACCCTGCACACCATCATCAAGGTGATGGTCGGCGCGGTTCCGCCACCGGCCGAGCGGCAGGCCCTGGACCGGGCGATCACCGCCACCTACACGGCGGCCGGCATCACCCACGACCCGGCCACCTGGGGCCGGCCGGCGCCGCTGCTGCGGGACCTGGCCGCGGCGCTGGCCGCCGACGCGGACCCGGCCGCCCAGCAGATGGCCGCCCGGCTCGCCCCGTGGGTGTCCGGCACCTTCAAGGACCTGTTCGACGGGCCGACCAGCACCCGCCCCGAGGGGCACCTGGTGGTGTGGAGCCTGCGGCACCTGCCCGACGAGCTGCGCACCATCGGAACCCTGCTCACCCTCAACCACATCTGGGGCCGCATCGACCTGCCGACCAGCCGCCTGCGGAGGCGGCTGGTGGTCGTGGACGAGGCGTGGCTGCTGATGCGCGACGGCGAGGGGGCACGGTTCCTGTCCCACATGGCGAAGGCGGCCCGCAAGCGCAACGCGGGCCTGACCGTGGTGACCCAGGACGCCGCCGACGTGCTCGGCAGCGACCTCGGCCTGGCGGTGGTGTCCAACGCCGCGACGCAGGTGCTGATGCGGCAGTCCCCGCAGGCCATCGACGCCGTCGTCGACGCGTTCGGGCTGACCGGTGGCGAGGCCCGGCTGCTGCTGTCCGCCGGCCGCGGCGAAGGGCTCCTGGTCGCCGGCCGGTCCCGGGTGCCGTTCCGGTCCCAGGCCTCCGGCAGCGAGCACCGGCTGGCGGTGACGGGGATCGGAGACGAGCAATGATGGGCGACCTGTCGCCGGTGGTGTCGGCGTGGCCGTGGCTGGCCGTGGCGACGGCGCTGTGCCTGGCCGGCGGCGTGGTCGGCCGGGAGCGGCTGCTGGTCTGGCGGCACCGCCGCCTGGTCGACGGGGCGCGGTGGGTGACCATCGCCGCGCCGCCGGAGGTCGCGGCGGAGTCGGCGGCCGCGCTGTGGTCCACCATGGCCGGGGTGCTCACCCCGTCGGCGTGGCGGCGCCGCCTGTTCGGCATGCCGCACGTGGCGTGGGAGTACATCTGGACCGGCCGCACCCTCGCCGTCCGTCTCTGGGTTCCGGGCACCGTGCCGGCCGGCGCGGTCGAGGCCGCGGTCCGGGCAGCTTGGCCCGCCTGCACCGTGGCCACCGACCAGACCGCCGGGGCACCGATACCGTCCACCGTGGCCGTGCAGGCGGGTGGGGCGTTGTGGCCGCAGCAGACCGATCTGCTGCCCCTGCGCACCGACCACGAGGCGGACCCGCTGCGGGCCCTGTTCGCGGCGGGCGCGCAGGTGCGCCACCGGGAACACGCCTGCGTGCAGGTTCTGGTCCGCCCCGCCTCGGCCCGGCGGGTACGCCGCGCCCGCACCACCGCCGCGAAGCCGGCCGGGGATGGGGTCGCCCGGGTGGTCACCGGCCTGGCCGGACGGGCCCTCGACCCGATCCTGTGGCTG
>JADGHA010000048.1 GCA_019689695.1 Micromonosporaceae bacterium
CCCACGACGACCAGCCCCACCCACGCACGCACCCCGGGCATGAATGGCTCTACGTGCTCCGCGGCCGACTCCGTGTCCGGCTCGGCGAGCGCGACTTCGTCATGGGGCCTGGCGAAGCAGCCGAGTTCGACTGCCAGATCCCCCATTGGTTCGGCGCCGCCGGCCGCGGCAGCGTGGAGTTGATCAGCGTCTTCGGCACCCAGGGCGAACGAATCCGCCTCCGGACTCGATACTGACGCTCCGGCGTCGGCTCGCACTCGAGAAGCGACGCAGGCGCGGCGGGCAAGGCCCGGCCGTCCCTCGGGAGCGGGACGGCCGGGCCTGATCCTCAGTGCTGGTTGGCCGCGAAGGCCGCCATCCAGGCCAGCGCCGAGTTCCAGTTGATCGCCACCTCGTTGGTCGAGTACGACTGGATGTCATCGACGTAGCAGAACTGGGCGACGCAGCCGGGCAGCAGCCGCTGCACGAACGGGTCCTGCAGCGCCGCGTTGGCGCCGCCGGAGATGGAGCCGACCGGCGGGTTGGGCAGGTTCGGGTCCAGCTCGTGGGCGTAGATGCGGCTGTGCTGGTTCTGCGAGCTCTTCTCGCCGTACCCGGTCACGTACGAGTGGTTGAGCGCGTTGCGGCCGAAGATGTAGTCGAGGCCCTGCAGCGCGCCGTCGCGGTACCGCTTCTGGTGGGTCAGCTCGTACGCGGTGGCGAGCACCGCCATGTTGTTCAGGATGTTGCTGTTCGAGCCCCAGACGTAGTAGCTGCCCGCGCCGGGGAGCGGCAGCCCGTACGCCTGCGAGCGCTCGATGGCGAGGAAGGCGTCCGCGGCCTCCACCACCGACTGGCGTACCTGCTTGCGCACCTGGTGCGGCAGTCTACTGGGGACGGTGGCCAGGTCGAGCCGGCCGAGTGCGCCGACCGACTGCCAGCCGAACCCGCCGGCCGGGAACACGTCGGCGGTGTGCACCGGCGACGTGACCACCTCGTGCAGGTACTTCCACTCGCCGGTGGTCAGGTACAGCTCGGCCGCGGCCCAGTAGAACTCGTCATCCACATTGGAGTCGCCGTACGCGCCGCCGCCGTTGCCGTCCGCATCGGAGGCGAAGATCGCCGGGTGCGCCTTGGCCGCGTCCCACGCGGTCCGCGCGGCGGCGAGCAGCCGGTTGGCGAACGCCCGGTCGTACCGCTTGTAGAGCCGGGCGCCCTGCGCCGCGACCGCGGCCAGGTTGAGCGTGGCGGCGGTGGAGGGCGGGTGCAGCTCGCGCGGCTGCGGGTCGTCCTGCGGCTGCAGCGGTAGGCCGGTCCAGTTCTGGTCGTGGATCTTGTGATGCGCCATGCCGGCCAGCGGCTGTCCGGCCGGCACCTGCATGCGCAGCAGGAACTCCAGCTCCCAGCGCGCCTCGTCGAGCACGTCCGGCACGCCGTTGCGGCCCTCGGGGACCCGCAGCTTGCCGTCCTTGGTGAGCATGTGCTGCTCCACGATGCTCAGCAGCTGTGCGGTGGCGATGCCGCCGTTGACCACGTACTTGCCGTGGTCGCCAGCGTCGTACCAGCCGCCGCGCACGTCCAGCCGGTAGTCGCACACGCCCGGCTGGCAGGGCACGTCGGTGTCGCCCTGGTTCGGCGGTACGCCCAAATGGCCGGCCGGTCGGGCGTACTGCTCGCCGACCAGGGCGCCGTCGATGGCGATGCCACTGCGCTGGATGTAGAAGAACTGCAGCGCGTCGGAGGGCAGCTGCCGGTAGACGTCGCGGGAGATGTCGAACGGGAAGCTGGTCTCACCGTCGGCGGTCAGGGTGAACCCGGTGCCGGACTTGTGGTACCAGCTGAAGTCGATGGTGTGGACGTTCTGGCCGGACGCCTCGTCCACGCCGCGCGGGGTGGACCAGCCAGAAGCGACCACCCGGCCGCGGGCATCCTGCAACGTCCAGGGGAGCGGCTCGGTGGCGTCCGTGACCACCGTGGCGTTCTTGGGCCCGCCGGGCAGGTAGCCGACCTGGTTGACGCGTACCCGTGGGCCGGTGTCCGGCACGTAGACCGGCGGTTCGACGCCGCCGAGCAGCGAGACGTTGTCGACGCAGAAGGTCCACGGCTCGGTCGCGCCACCGATCTGGAACGAGACCTGGCCGCGGTTGGTGTCGGTGGCGGAGGTGAAGGTGTAGGTGAAGGTCTGCGGCGTCGGGGACAGCAGCGTCGGCTGGGAGATCTCCGCGGTGAACGGCGGGTCGGCCAGCTGGACGTTGGCGTTGATGCTCTTGGTGATGCTCGCCGAGGCGGTGAACGAGAACTGGTAGGACTCTCCGCTTATCAACGGGATGTCGTTCTGGCCGATGATCGCGTCCCACGGGTTCACCGTGCCGGCGGGGACGTCCGCGCACATCTGTCCATCGACGACGGTGGCCGGGACGTTGCTGGTCCACCACCACGGGTCGGTCGTGCCGTTGTCGAAGGTGCCGTTCTTCACCTGGTCGACGTCGTCGGCCTGGGCGGTGGAGACGGTCAACCCGGTAACCGCGAGGGCGGCCGAGGCGGTGGCCGCGAGCAGGGTGACCCCCCGCCTGCGCGATGTTCGGATCATGTGGCTTCCCTTCTGGAAGAGGTGGGAGCGCTCCCAACATTGCCCACATCTTCCATGCCTGTCAATCACCCGATCAGGCTTCAGCATGACGGGCCCGGCCGGCCGGGCGCCGGTCGACCGCGCGGCTGCGAGAATCGCGAAGGCTCATGGCGCCGGTGCCTACCACTACCACCGCGCCTACAACCCAGACTGGGCGTTCGACTGAAGCGGCGTCCGGTCCGTCAGTCGCGGGCGGTGCGGCGCAGCCAGAGCAGCCCGAGGACGGGCAGGACCAGCGGCACGAAGCCGTATCCGCGGCCGTAGTCCGACCAGACCGTGGCGTCCGGGAACTCACCGGGTGCGACCAGGCTGAACGTGCCCACCGCGAGCACGCCGGCCAGTTCGACCGTGCAGCAGACCAGGGCGGTGCGCCACCCACCCGCGCCGCCGCGGGCCAGCGCGACAGTGAGCATCAGGTAGACCGCGGCGGCGAACGCCGAGAGCAGGTAGGCCACGGGCGCATCGTGGAACTTGGTCGCGATCTGCACCCCGGCGCGCGCTCCAGCGGCGAGCGCGAACAGGCCGTACACCCCGACCAGCACGCGGCCCGGGCCCGCGTAGGTCGGCCGGGCCGGGGTGCGGTTTTCAGCCAACGGTGCCGTCCCAGATCTGTTGCAGCCGGGCCACCAGCACCGGGATGACCAGGAACGCGAAGCCGATGATCGCGGTGCCCCAGCGGGTGCGCTCCAGCAGGCCGAGCCAGGTGCCCACCGGCAGGATCACCAGCGAGGCGATCAGGTAGCCGATGAACAGGGCCACCTCCTCCGGCCGGTCGCCCTGTACCAGGCGGTTGGCGGCGATCGACTCCTGGATCAGCAGGCCCAGCTCGACCAGGGCGGCGCCGGCGAACTGCACCCGGTCCGGCGGGCGGTCCCGCACCACGCCGACCAGGCTCCACGCGGTGAACACCAGCGAGGCGGCGATGATCGCGGTGGCCAGGGAGTCGATCACGGGCACACCCTATCCAACCCAATTAGCTCCGAGTACGAGGTATCTTGGCCGGGTGAGCACGGCGACCCGGGACCGCACCGAGGTCCTCGCCGGCGAGCTGATGAGCGTCACCGCCGGCATCCGGCGGCAGCTTCGCCGCCAGCTGCGGCAGGTGCTGCCCGGCCCGCGGCTGCCCCCGGCACAGCTGGACCTGCTGATCGTGGTGGAGGGTGAGCCCGGCATCGGGGTGGCGGCGGCCGCCCGGGCCTTGCACCTGGCCGGCAACTCGGTCAGCGCGCTGGTCAACAGCCTGGTCGCGGCGCGGCTGCTACGCCGGGAGACCGACCCGGCCGACCGCCGGGCGGCCCGGCTTTACCTGACCCCGGCGGCCGGGCGCCGGTTGAACCGGTACCGGCAGACCCGGGCTGCCCTGGTCGGCCGGGCCCTGGACCGGGTGGGCGAGGCCGACCGGGAGGCGATCGAACAGGCACTGCCCGCGCTGCGCCGCTTGCTGGAGGTGCTCTGAGTGACCGAGGAGTTCGCGCTGGAGTGCCACGGGCTGCGGTACCAGTTCGGCGAGACACTAGCCGTGGACGGCGTGGACCTCACCGTCGCGCGCGGCGAGATCTTCGGTCTGCTCGGCCCGAACGGCGCCGGCAAGACCACCACCATCCGGGCGGTCACCGCCCTGCTGCCCGTGCCTCCTGGCACGATCTCGGTCTTCGGCCTCGACGTGGCCGGGCGCAAGATGGCGGTGCGGCGTCTGATCGGGTACGTGCCGCAGCTGCTATCCGCGGACGGCTCGCTGACCGGCCGGGAGAACGTGGCGCTGTTCGCCCGGCTCTTCGACGTGCCCCGCCGGCTGCGGCCCACCCGGGTCAGCGAGGCGATCGACGCGATGGGGCTCGGCGATGCGGCGGACCGGCTGGCAAGCACCTACTCGGGCGGGATGATCCGCCGGCTGGAGCTGGCCCAGGCGTTGGTCAGCGCGCCCCGGCTGCTGATCCTCGACGAGCCCACCATCGGGCTGGACCCGGTGGCGCGGGCCGGCGTGTGGGAGCGCATCGCCGCGGTGCGCCGCGAGACCGGCATGACGGTGCTGGTCACCACGCACTACATGGATGAGGCCGAGCAGTGCTGCGACCGGGTGGCGTTGATGCACCGGGGCCGGGTGCGGGCGGTGGGCACGCCGGCGCAGCTGATTGACGGCCTCGGCCTGCCCGGCGCCACCCTGGACGACGTGTTCCGCGCCTACAGCGGCGGGGAAACGCTGGACGACCAGATAGGAGGGTTGCGGGATGTCCGGGCAACTCGCCGCACCGCTCGACGTCTCGGCTGAGCCCGGCGTCGGCACCGCCGCGTGGCGGGCACTGTCCCGGGTGGGCGCCCTGTGCCTGGTGGAGCTGCAGAAGCTGCGCCACGACAAGACCGAGCTGATGACCCGGGCCA
The DNA here is from genome assembly GCA_019689695.1 of Micromonosporaceae bacterium. Lineage (GTDB taxonomy): Bacteria > Actinomycetota > Actinomycetes > Mycobacteriales > Micromonosporaceae > JADGHA01. Next base: position 4,988 of record JADGHA010000048.1, read on the forward strand.
TCCAGCCGGCGCTGTGGCTGCTGGTGTTCGGCACCACGTTCACCCGGCTGCGGACGATCCCCACCGGCGACGTGGGGTACCTGGACTTCCTCGCCCCCGGCATCCTGGCCCAGTCCGGCCTGTTCGTCTCCATCTTCTACGGCATCCAGATCATCTGGGAGCGGGACGCGGGCGTGTTGGCCAAGCTGCTGGTGACCCCGACGCCGCGGGCCGCACTGGTCGCCGGCAAGGCGTTCGCGGCCGGCATCCGCGCGGTCGCCCAGGCGGTGGTCGTGCTGACCATCGCCGCCCTGCTCGGCGTGGACCTCACCGCCAACCCGCTGCGGCTGCTCGGCGCGGTCGCCGTGGTGCTGCTCGGCTCGGCCTTCTTCTGCTGCCTGTCCATTGTGATCGCGGGGCTGGTGCTGAAGCGGGAGCGCGTGATGGGCATCGGGCAGGCGATCATGATGCCGCTCTTCTTCGCCTCCAACGCGCTCTACCCAGTGCGCCTGATGCCGGGCTGGCTACAGGCGGTCAACCATGTCAACCCACTCAGCTACGAGGTGGAGGCCGTGCGCGGCCTGCTGATCCATACGCCTGCGCGGTACGTACTCGACGTCGTGGTGCTGGTCGTGGCGGCCGCGGTCGCGATCTTCGTGGCGGCGGGCCTGCTCGCCCGGTTGGCCCGCTGACTCCTCGTACCGAAGGGCGGCATGGACGGTTCCGCGCGCGCGGGCCTCTCCCGCGTGCAGCACTGGGCGCTGCGCAAGCGGGTGGTGGCTTGCGCAGCCGTCACGCTCGCGGTCGTCGCGGTCGGCGCCGCGCTGCTGCGGCCGGACCCGCCGGACGCCGGCGCCACGACAGTCGGCGCCGCGGCAGCACCCGCGACCGGCCCGCTCCGGTGCTCAAGCGCCGGCGGAGACGCTCCCTTCGGGCGTTGGCCCGGCGGGCTCCGGCCGTTTGGGACCGAGCCCGGCGGCGAGCGGGGTCGCCAGCCACGCCACCCGCAGGCCGGCCGCGGCGAGCTCCGTCTTCTACGTCGACCCGCAGACCCAGGCCGCCCGGTGGGTCGCGGCCCACCCGAACGACCCCCGAGCCCCGGTGATCCGCGACCGCATCGCGCGCGTCCCGCAGGCCCGGTGGTTCGCCAGCAACAACACGTCGACCGTACGCTCCGAAGTGGACCGCTTCGTGGGCGCCGCCGCGGCGGCGCGCAAGGTCCCGATCATGGTCGTGTACAACATTCCCGACCGGGATTGCGGCGGCGCCAGCTCCGGTGGCATGCCCAGCCACGAGGCGTACCGGAAGTGGATCGACCAGGTGGCCGCCGGCCTTCGTGGGCGCCCGGCGACCATCATCCTCGAGCCGGACGTGCTCTCCTTGATGAGCAACTGCCTCACCCCAGCACAGCAGGATGAGACCAGCGCCTCGATGGCGTACGCGGGCAAGGCGTTGAAGGCGGCCTCGGCACAGGCGAAGGTCTACTTCGACGCCGGGCACTCGAACTGGCTGGCGCCCGCGGAGATGGCCCGCCGGCTGGTCGCCGCGGACGTCGCGGGCAGCGCGGACGGCATCGCCACCAACGTGTCCAACTACCGGACCACCGCGGACGAGGTGGCGTACGCCAGGAAGGTGCTCGCGGCGGTCGGGGCGCCGCGGCTGCGCGCGGTGGTGGACACCAGCCGCAACGGCAACGGGCCGCGCGGCGACGAGTGGTGCGACCCGCCCGGCCGGGCCGTCGGCACCCCGAGCACCACCGCCACCGGCGACGGGAAGATCGCGGCGTTCCTGTGGGTCAAGCCGCCTGGCGAGTCGGACGGCTGCATCGCGGGCGCCGGCCAGTTCGTCCCGCAGCGGGCGTACGACCTGGCGACCGGCTGACCCTCTTCCCAGAAGGCCCGCAGATACGTAAGGTGGTCGATACCTGGGAGCGCTCCCAGTTATGTTCCTCGATACCTTGGTGGGAGAACAGATGAGCGTCAGACATCGCCTGGTCGCGGCGGGTGGCGCCGCCGCCGTGGCGTTCGCCGCCGCGGCGGTCGGCGTCGGGGTGTTCCGGCCCGACCTGGCGTCCGCGGCCGACTCCGTCTTCTACGTCGACCCGCAGACCCAGGCCGCCCGGTGGGTCGCGGCCAACCCGAATGACCCCCGCACGCCGGTCATCCGCGACCGGATCGCCAGCGTTCCGCAGGCCCGGTGGTTCACCCAGAACAACACCTCGACCGTACGCTCCGAAGTGGACTCCTTCGTCGGGGCGGCCGCGGCGGCCGGCAAGATCCCGATCATGGTGATCTACAACATCCCCAACCGGGACTGCGGCGGTGCCAGTTCCGGCGGGATGCCCAACCACACCGCGTACCGGCAGTGGATCGACCAGGTGGCCGCCGGCCTGTCCGGCCGCCCGGCGACCATCATCCTGGAGCCGGACGTGCTCGCGCTGATGAGCAACTGCCAGAACGCGGCACAGCAGGCCGAGACGAGCGCCTCCATGGCGTACGCGGGGAAGGCGTTGAAGGCGGCCTCGGCGCAGGCGAAGGTCTACTTCGACGCCGGGCACTCGGCCTGGCTGGCGCCCGCGGAGATGGCCCGCCGGCTGGTCGCCGCGGACATCGCAGGCAGCGCGGACGGCATCTCGGTGAACGTGTCGAACTACCGCACCACGGCCGAGTCGGTGGCGTACGCCAAGAACGTCATCGCCGCCACCGGCGCCAGCGGGTTGCATGCGGTGGTGGACACCAGCCGCAACGGCAACGGGCCGCTGGGCAGCGAGTGGTGCGACCCGCCCGGCCGGGCCATCGGCACCCCGAGCACCAACGTGACCGGCGACCCGATGATCGACGCATTCCTGTGGATCAAGCTCCCGGGCGAGGCGGACGGCTGCATCGCGCCGGCCGGCCAGTTCGTCCCGCAGCGCGCGTACGACCTGGCGATCGCCGCGCCCACGCCGCCGACATCCCCGTCCGCGTCCGCCACGTCGCCCACATCGTCGCCATCGTCGTCCTCTTCGCCCTCGTCTTCGCCGTCGTCCTCGCCCTCGCCTTCGATCTCCGCCTCGCCGTCGGCCTCCGCCAGCCCGACGCCCGGGGCGCTATGCACGGCGCAGGTCTCCACGAACGTCTGGGACACGGGTCTGACGCTCAACCTGACCGTCACCAACCTCGGTCCGTCCCTGCTCGGCTGGACGATCGGGTGGGAGTGGGTGGTGCCGAACCTCAACCTGCAGCAGGGCTGGAACGGCATCTACGTGCAGTCCGGCCAGCACGTCTCTGTCGAGAGCCCGAACTGGGGCGGCAGCCCGAGCCCGTTGCCCACCAACGGCTCGGTCACCATCGGCGCCAACGCGTCCAAGCCCCCGGGCACGATCCTGCCCGTGCCACCGATCCGCAATGTCACGCTGAACGGATCTCCCTGCACTCTCAGCTAGCCCTTGCCGTCCCCGGGCTGGTCGTGCGGCACTCGCTGGATAGCCAGCCCGGCCGGCCAAGGCTGGCCGCTGGGACAGGTGCCGACGGTCGTCCGGCCCTCGCGCGCATGCACGCACTCGGCTATCTTCCCTCCCGGATCGTGCCCGAAGACGCAGTCCCCGCCTTGAGGCAAGGTCCGCACCGAACTTTGCCGAGGGCCAGGAGCGCACATGGTTGATCCGTTGGTAAGCGTGATCATCCCGGTCTACAACGCCGTGGACTACCTCGACGAGTGCCTGCGTTCGGTGGCGGCCCAGTCGATCGGGTTCGACCGGGTCGAAGTGGTGGCGGTGGACGACGGCTCGACCGACGGGAGCGGTGAGCTGCTCGACCAATGGGCGGCCAAGTTCCCCAATGTCCGGGTGATACACCAGCCGAACGAAGGCGCTCCCGGCGGGCCACGTAACCGGGGCGTGGCGGCGGCCACCGGCGAGTACCTGTTCTTCGCCGATCCAGACGACTACCTCGGCCCGGAAGCGCTGGAGCGGATGGTCGCGGCCGCTTGCCGGAACGACTCAGATGTCGTACTCGGGCGTATCCGGGGTATCGGTCGCAAACCGGCCACCGCTCCGTTCAACCAGAACGTCGAGGGCGGCGACGTGTGGAGCACCAAGGCTGTGTGGAGCCTGACCGCGCACAAGCTCTTCCGCAGGTCGTTGGTGCTGGAACACCAGCTGCGGTTCGCCGAGGGACTGCGGTTGGCCGAGGAGCAGACCTTCGTGGTCCCGGCGTACTTCCTGGCCAGGTCAATCTCGGTGGTGGCCGACTACGACTGCTACTACCTGGTGCGTCGCGACGGATTTCCGCACCTGACCCGGCAAATTCCGGACCCCGAACCGTTCTACGACTGCATCCGCAAGGTGCTCGAGACGGTGCACGCACATACGGCACCGGGCAGCGGGCGGAACACGTTGCTGCGACGCTGGCTGACGGTCGAGCTGCTCGGCAAGTTCCATTACCGGTTCGCCAGGTGGCCCAGGGATCTGCAGGAGCGGTGGGTCCGGCAGGCCGCGGCTGCCCTGGAGGATTACGTGCCACCCGAGGCGGTTGCCCTCATGCCGGCCGTCGATCACCTTCGCGATCGCCTGATCCGCGAAGGCGCAGTCGACAAGCTGGTGACGCTGGCCAAGCTTGAGGCCGGCAAGGGGCGGGGGACGGTGGAGCTGACCGCCGGTCCGGCCCGCGGCGGGATCACGGCGCTGGTGAGCCTCGGTGCGCTGTTGCCGGAGAATCGGGGCGACATGCAGCTGGAGCTGCTGTGCCGGGGAAACGATGACGGTCTCGGGGTGCCGGGGGCGGCGCCGGTCGAGGAAGCGGACCACACGCTGACCGTCCGGGTGCCGCTGCACCCGCGGATGTTTGCCCGCCCGTGGCCGGTGCGCGAGCGCGTGACGTTCGCCCTCCAGCTTCGGTCCGCTGACAAGACGCAGGAGCTGCCGCTACTGGTCAGCAAGAAGTCCGGATCCGCCGCGGTCCGGACGGTCTGGTTCGTTCGCGGGCGGCCGGTGACGATGTGGGCCGGCGCCGAGCGCACCGGCGGCGTCCGGATCAAGGTCGGCGGCCTGGCCGAGATCGCCGCCGAGTTGCGGCGCAAGGTCGGGCGCCACCTCCGGGCGGCGAAGTCGATGTAGGGGGGCTTCAGTGCCCCGGCCTGAGGCGCAGGGTCAGCATCTGGAACGGGCGGAGGTTGACCCGGACCGTCTCCTGATCGTCCAGCCGGGCGCGGCGGGGCCGGCAGGGGCGTTCCAGCAGGTCGACCAACGGACCCGCGGACCCGCGCCCAGTACGTCGACCTCGGCCAGTCCCAGCGCTCGCCCACCGCCACCGGCTCGAACCAGGGCGCCGGCGCATCGCTGACCGGGACCGGCTCGTCCGGGACGGGCCACATCTCGACGTCCCGTGGCAGCCGGTCCGCGTACTTCGGCAGGATCCGTTGCCGCACGGACGGCTTCCGGAACGTTCCGTAACTTTCTTGACAAGCGCGGGCGTCGGCTCGCGTCACGTCAACCGTGCACGGTGCTTCCAGCCGGTCCGGGGACGTGCTTTCGGGCACGCCAGGGGACCTGGACCGGCACCGGATCCGTTCCGGGACGTATGCTGAACCGACAGTGAAGGAGACACTTCGTGGCCGTCGATGAAGGGCGCAGGATCACCATCACCGCCATCGCGCGGGAGGCCGGTGTCTCGGTGCCGACGGTCTCGCGGGTGATCAACGGTCGCTCGGACGTGGCACCGCAGACCCGGGAGCGGGTCGAGGAGCTGCTGCGCCGGCACGGGTACCGGCGCCGCGCGGCCCGGGCCCGGGTCAGCGCGAGCCTGATCGACCTGGTCTTCAACGACCTGGACAGCCCCTGGGCGGTGGAGATCATCCGGGGCGTGGAGGACGTGGCGCACGCGGCCGGCGTGGGCACCGTGGTCTCCGGCATCCACCGCCGGACCGCACCGACCCGGCAGTGGCTGCAGAACCTGCGCGCCCGCGCCACCGACGGGGTCATCTTCGTCAACTCCGACCTGGCTCCCACGGTCTACGCCGAGCTGCGCCGGCTGAACATCCCGATGGCCGTGGTGGACCCGGCCGGAGTGCCCGCCATGGACGTGCCCACCATCGGCGCGACCAACTGGGCCGGCGGGCTGTCCGCCACCGAGCACCTGCTCTCCCTGGGGCACCGCCGGATCGGCTTCATCGCCGGGCCCCGCCGGCTGCTGTGCAGCCGGGCCCGCCTGGACGGGTACCGCGCCGGCCTGGAGGCGGCCGGGATCGCGGTCGACGACGAGCTGATCTTCCAGGGCGACTTCTACCACGAGTCGGGCTACGCCGGCGGCCGGAAGCTGCTGGACCTGGATGACCCGCCCACCGCGATCTTCGCGGCCAGCGACCAGATGGCGTTCGGGGTGTACGAGGCGGTCCGCCGGCGCGGGCTGCGGGTACCGGACGACATCAGCGTGGTCGGCTTCGACGACCTGCCGGAGGACCGGTGGTCCTCGCCCCCGCTGACCACGGTCCGCCAGCCGCTGACCGAGATGGGCGCGCTGGCCGCGCGGACGGTGCTGCGGCTGGCCCAGGGCGAGGAGATCGAGAGCCCGCGGGTGGAGCTCGCCACCGAGCTGGTGGTCCGGGACAGCACGGCGCCGAGGAGCACCGGCTGAGGGCCCGGTAGGCCCGTTCCGGACAGGTTCCGGACGAGATCGACCTACTTCGCTTCCGGGATGCCGGTCACGGTCACCTCGGCGGTGAGCCGGCGCCGGTGGTCCACCACCCGCTGCTCGCCGGTCATCAGTACGCCGACCGCGTGCCGGGTAACCGCGCTCGACGAGGCGAGCCGCAGCTCCAGCTCGCCCGGTTCCACCACGCGCAGCCCGGCGCGCCCGGTGAACGAAGTCAGGTCCGCGTGCACCGTGAAGGTCAACCGCACCGCCTCGCCCGGCGCCAGGGGCAGCCGGGCGTACCCGATGAGCCTGGTCACTGGCCTGGTCACCTGTGCCACCGGGTCGTGCAGGTAGAGCTGCACCACCTCGGCACCGGCCCGGGAGCCGGTGTTGCGGACCGTCAGCGACAGGCTCACCTCCCCGTCGGTGGGCAGTTGCGGGCTGGACAGCGCCACGTCGGTCCAGGCGAAGTCCGTGTAGGACAGTCCGTGGCCGAACGGGTAGAGCGAGGTCGGGTCCACCGCGCTGGCGTCGTTGTGCTGTCCCAGCGGCGGGCTGAGGTACGTCTTCGGCTGGCCGCCCGGGGTGCGCGGGATGCTGACCGGGAGCCGGCCGGAGGGGCAGACCCGGCCGGAGAGGACGCCGGCGACCGCGCGGCCGCCCTCCTCGCCGGGGAAGAACGCCTGGACCGCGGCGCTGAGCCGGTCCGTGTACGCGCCCAGGGCGTATGGGCGGCCGGTGAGCAGGACGAGCACGGTGGGCGTGCCGGTGGCCAGGACCGCCTCCAGCAGCTCGCCCTGAGCTCCGGGCAGGCGCAGGTCCTCCCGGTCGCAGCCCTCGCCGGAGGTGCCCCGGCCGAACAGCCCGGCCCGGTCGCCGAGGACGACCAGGCACACGTCGGCCGCGCCGGCCGCCGCTGCGGCGGCGGGGATGCCCGCCCGGTCCTCGCCGTCCACGGTGCACCCCGGCACGTGGTCGAGGTGCGCGGCGGGTAGTTCCTCGCGCAGCGCCGCCAGCACGGTGGGGATCTCGACGCCGATCGGCAGCTCGGGGTGCTGGCTGAGCACGTGCCGGGGGAACGAGTAGCAGCCGAGCATCGCGTCCGGGTCGTCGGCGAGTGGGCCGACCACCGCGATCCGTGCCCGGGGGGTCAAGGGCAGGGTGCCGTCGTTGGCCAGCAGTACCACGGACTCCTCGGCCAGCTGGCGGGCGAGTGCCCGGGCCTGCGGCGGATCCAGGTCGAGGTGGTCGCCGACGGCGACCTCCGGCGTCCAGTCCGGGTCCAGCATGCCCAGCTCGCACTTCTGCCGCAGCACCCGGGCGGCGGCCCGGGTCACCATCGCCTCCGGGACCTCGCCGGCCCGGACCGCGGCGAGCAGTGGTTCCCCGTAGCAGTTCCCCTCGGGCAGCTCCACGTCGACTCCGGCGGTGAGGGCGAGCCGGGCCGCTTCCGCCTGCGTGCCGGCGACCCGGTGCTGCAGTTGCAGGAAGGCCACCTCGAAGTAGTCGGAGACGACCGTCCCGGAGAAGCCCCAGGTGTCGCGCAGCAGGCCGGTCAGCAGGTCACCGTCCGCGGCGACCGGCATGCCGTCGATCTCGGTGTAGGACGGCATGACCGAGCGGGCGCCGCCGAGGCGGATGGCCATCTCGAAGGGCGGCAGGAGCACGTCCGCCAGCTCCCGCCGGCCGGCCGCGACCGGGGCGAGGTTGCGGCCCGCCTGGGAGGCCGAGTAGCCGACGAAGTGCTTGAGGGTGGCGACAATGCCGGCCGACTGCAGGCCGCGCACGTACGCGGTGCCGATCGTGCCTACCAGGTACGGGTCCTCGCCGATGGTCTCCTCGGTGCGGCCCCAGCGTGGGTCGCGCACCACGTCCAGGACCGGGGCGAGCCCCTGGTGGACGCCGACGCTGCGCATGGCGGCGCCGATCTGCGCGGCCATCCGCTCCACCAGCTCCGGGTCGAAGCTCGCGCCCCAGGCCAGCGGCACCGGGTAGATGGTCGCCTGCCAGGTGGTGAACCCGGCCAGGCACTCCTCGTGCGCGATCGCCGGGATGCCGAACCGGTTCGCGGCGACGATCTCCGCCTGCAGCCGGGCCAGGGCGCGGGCACCGGCCGCCGGCTCCACCGGGACGGTGCCGAATGGGCGGGTGAGCTGGCCCAGGCCGGCCTTGATCAGCTGCCGCCAGTCCACCTCCTCGCCGGCGAAGGCGTCCTGATGCGGGGCCACCTGGCCGTCCGAGCCGAGCCACACGCCGTAGAGCTGGGCGAGCCGCTCCTCCAGGGTCATCCGCTCGAGCAGGTCGGCCACCCGCTCCTCGACCGGACGGGCAGGGTCGCGCCAGCATTCTCCCGCCGCGGGGCCCTCCGGTCCCGCCCCCTGCGGCGGTCCGGGCACGGCATCCCCCGGTCTGGGCAGCTCGTCGGATACGAGCTCGCTCATGGGCAGCCTCCTGATTCGTGCCGTCGCCCGGTCCGAGCCCTGCGGTTCCGGGACCTTTCCGGAAAAGAGGATGCCGGGACGCGCCGGCCAAGCCACCTAACGGTAACGTCTCTCCCGCGTCCCGGACAGGGTTGACCCGGTCCGGACGGCGTCGTAGCCTCGCTCTCAACGAGAAACGTATCGATAGAACTATCGAAAACGAAATGGAAAATTTGCGGACGCCTCACCCGTGGACCCGAGGGTGAGGGCGGCTCTGCCCCGCGGTTGTGCCACCGCAGCTGTTGGGTGAGGGGCTGCGGCACTGCCCGTGGGCATGCGCGAGCTGTGCCGGTGGGCAGCCGCGGGGCGAGTCGGCACGGTGGTACCTTCGGTTGGGCGCTGGCGGCGACCCGCGACGCCAGCCGCCAGGCTCGCGGCGGTGGGGCCCGCCGTCCCGGCCACCCGGGGAACCGCGGTTGTCCGCCAACGGTCCCTACCAGTTCCGGCGTACGGTCCGCGCCGTCCGGCCGTCTTCGGCCGCCCGGTACGGAGCAAGCGCCGGGTCCCGGACTGCTGGTAGGAGACGTGCATGCGCAAAGCGCCCGTGCCGGCCGTGATCGCGGCCGGCGGAGCGATCGGGTCCGCCGCCCGCTTCGGCCTGGCCACCGTCATGCCGCACCACCCGAGCGGCTTCCCGTGGGCGACCTTCGCCACCAACGTGGCCGGCTGCTTCGCCATCGGCGTGCTGATGGTCGTCGTCGCCGACGTGCTGCCGGGCCGGCCGCTGCTGCGGCCGTTTCTCGGCATCGGCGTGCTCGGCGGTTTCACCACCTTCTCCTCCTACGCTCTGGAGACGCAGCGCCTGGCGCAGGCGGGCGCGGGCGCCACCGCCACGGTCTATGTCGCCGGTACCGTGGCCGCCGCGCTCGCCGCCAGCTTCGCCGGCTCCCGCCTCACCCGCCTGGCGCTGACCCGCCGCACTGGCCGCCCGGCAGGGAGTACGGGTAAGGCTGCCGGGCCGGTGACCGACCGGGTCGAGGCCATCCGCTCGGGGCGGTCCAGATGACCCTGCTGCTCGTCCTGGTGGGTGGCGCACTCGGCGCCCCGCTGCGGTACCTGCTGGACCGCGCCGTCCAGGCCCGCCACGACTCGGCGTTCCCGTGGGGGACGTTCGCCGTCAACGTGGCCGGCAGCCTCCTGCTCGGGCTGGTGGCCGGCGTGTCCGGGCCCGCCTACGCGCTGCTCGGCACCGGCCTCTGCGGCGCCCTGACCACGTACTCGACGTTGAGCTACGAGACGCTGCGGCTGCTGGAGGAGGCTCCCTGGTACTACGCACTGGCCAATGTGGTCGGCACCGTCCTCGCCGGACTCGGCGC
>JADGHA010000583.1 GCA_019689695.1 Micromonosporaceae bacterium
CATCCGCACCGTGCGCGGCGTGGGGTACGCGGCCGATGCGTAACGCCATGCCCCCCGCCGCCGGCCCACCTGCCCGCCCGGCCGCCGGCTCGCCCGATCGCGCCGTCGCCGGCTCGCCCGGTCACCCTGGGGAAGGCCCGCCCGAACGCCGGCGGTTGACCGGCACGCTGACCGGCCGGGCCGTACTCGCGGGGTGCCTGGTGGCGCTGGTATCGGTGCTCGCCACGGCCGCAGTCGCTGTACCGCTGGCCAACCGAGCCGCCCGCGCTCAGGCCGCCGCCGCGCTCACGGCCGAGGCGGACCTGCTCGCCGCGGCCGTACGGACCCGACCCGATGCGCTCGCCGCGGCCCGCCGGGCGGAGCCCGTCCTGCATCGGCAGTCGATCCAGCTGTGGCTGATCGACGACGGCGTGCCGGAGCGCGCCGGGCTGCCGGAACCGATCGTGACCCGGCTGCGCCTCGGCCAACCGGTCACCGACCGAGGGGCGTGGGTCGCCGGCCGGCTGGCGATGGTGGAGGGACGCCCGCTGGGCAACGGCGACGCGCTGGTGCTCACGCGGCCCTTCACCGTCGGGCTGGGGGCGGCGGTCGTGTCCCGACTGTGGCTACCCCTGCTGGTCGGCCTGGTCGTGGGGGGACTGCTCGGGAGCCTGCTCGCCCGCCAGCTCTCGCGACCGCTGCGGCGGGCGGCCGACGCGGCCGCGCGGCTGCGGGCCGGTGACCGGCGGGTGACGGTGCCGGTCGGACCCCCGGCCGAGGTCGCCGCACTGGCATCGGCCCTCAACGAGCTGACCCGGGCGTTGGCGGTGAGCGAGGCCCGGCAACGGGAGTTCCTGCTCTCCGTCTCCCACGAGCTGCGGACCCCGCTCACGACCCTCAAGGGGTACGCGGAGGCGCTCACCGACCGGATGGTGGACGGACCGGAGGCCGGGCGGGTCATGCTCGTCGAGGCCGAGCAGCTCGACCGGCTCATCTCGGACCTGCTCGCGCTCGCCCGGCTGGAGGCGGACGACTTCCCGGTGCAGTTCGCCCCCGTGGATCTGGCGACCGTGGTCAGCGCCGCGGCGGAGGCGTGGGAGCCGCGATTCACCAGCGCCGGGCTGGTGTGGCGGTGCGAGCTGCCGCCGACCGGCCAGGCGGTCGCGGTGACCACCGACGGCGAGCGGGTGCGCCAGGTGATCGACGGCCTGCTCGGCAACGCGCTGCGGGTCGTACCAGCCGGCGCCCCAGTCGTACTGGCCCTGGCACCCGCCGACGGCGTGGTCGAGATCGAGGTACGCGACGGCGGCCCCGGCCTGAGCGACGACGACCTGGCCGTGGCGTTCCAGCGCGGTCGGCTCGCCGCCCGCTACCAGGGCGTACGCCCCGTCGGCAGCGGTCTCGGCCTGGCCCTGGCCGCGCGGCTGGTCGCCCGGCTGGGCGGAACGATCGTCGCCGGCCACGCGCCGGAGGGCGGGGCCCGGTTCACCGTCCGGCTGCCGGCGCGTCCTTACAAAACCCGAACATTGGCCTGACGCTGTCATCGTGTCAGGGCGCGAGCATCTCCTGCGGGGTCGAGACAGCCCATCGATCTCGCGATTCAGCGCATCGATCGCCAAGCAGTGCATCGTTGAGGAGATGCCATGAGACGAATCCTGATCGCCGTGGTGGTGGCCGCCCTCGGGGCCGGATTGGTGGCCGGGTGTGGGCGCTTCCGCGACGCCCGGGACCCCGAGTCCGCCGCCGAGGATTCCGAGGTCGTCGCCGCCCTGAGCCCGGAGTCCGCCGCCCTGGTCGCGGTCGGCTTCAGCACCGAGGACGTCGCCACCGACGATCCGGTCGCGGCGGACGAACCGAAACCGGCGGACGGGGAGCGGTGGCGGAACTGGCGCGCCCGCCACGCCGTCCGCGTCGCGCTGCGCCACAACCTGATGCACGGCGAACTGGTGGTGCAGACCCCCGACGGCCCGCGCACCGTGCTCGTCCAGCGGGGTGAGGTGACCGAGATCTCCGACACCGGGCTGACCGTCAAGTCGGCCGATGGGTTCAGCCAGAGCTGGACGTACGCGAGCGACCTGCGGGTGATCGAGTCGCGCAGCACGATCACGCCGAGGGAGCTGCAGGTGGGGGCGACGGTCGGCGTGGCCGGGGTCGAGGTCAACGGCCAACCGACGGCCCGCCTGGTCGTCATCCCGAAGTCCTGACGAGCAGGCCGTCGCACGGCCCTGGTGAGAGTCTCTGCGTGCTGTCGGGCCGGGTCGGGTGTCGCCCGGCCCGACGGTGTCGCCCGGCCCGGCTCGCCACTCGGCCGGCCGGGACAGCCCGGCCCCCGCCTCTGGCAGACTGGTACGCGCTCCGACCACTGTCGAAGCGATGGAGGGTTCGC
>JADGHA010000584.1 GCA_019689695.1 Micromonosporaceae bacterium
CGGCGGGGAAGGGGCGGTTTTCGCTCGCCCGCGCTGCGGTCGTCCGTGCGGCGGGGGCACTCCGGCCGGTCCGGGAGGCCATCCGGGACGTCCGGGGTCAGGGCAGTTCGGCGAACCGCTCCACCTGTTCCGTCCGGCCGGAGACGATGATGACGTCGCCGTAGCCGAGCTCGGTGTCGGCGGTGGCGTAGGTGAACTCCTCACCCGGGCTCTTGACCGCGACGACCGTCACGCCGTGCTTGCGGCGCGGGTTCGACTATCCGGCCTTCGGCCGGGCGGCCCTCGGCGGGCTTGAGCGTGACGGCGTGGATGCCCTGGTAGAGGTTGAGCGGGCTCGGTCAGTCCATGCCGCGCCGTCCGGGGGTCCAGAACGGTTTCACGATGACGGCTCTGCGGGGCCAGCCGCGTTCCCGGACGAGGTGGGCACGTACCGCTTGGCACGTACGGGCCTCGCCGGCGAGGTAGGCGACACCCGGCGCATGAGGGAGCTCCAGGGAGCGCACGACGTCGACGAGATCGGCCGGGCGACACCTCCACGTCAGGCGATCCGCGTGTTCCAGGGGTAGACGGTCACCGGCGCTCTCGACCGAGATCGCGCCGTGCACGATCGCGGACGGGGGCAGCGCGCGCAGCATCGCTCCGAAGGCCACGGCCGCGGTCTCGTCACCGACGAACAGGTGGTAGCGCGCATCGTCGCGGAGCACGAGCCTGCCTTCCGGCGGGGTGAAGGCCGCCGGGTCGCCGACGCGTACGCGCCGTGACCACTGCGCGCCGGGGCCGGCGGACGGATGGTCGAGAATGCACAGGTCGAGGCGGCCCGCGGGGGAGTAGTCCCAGATCGAGTAGGTGCGAAGGAGACCATGCAGCCACGCGCGGGGCGAGCGGGGGTCGCCGACCCGCAGACGGGTGTGCATCCCCGGCCTCCAGGCCAGGTCGCGCAGGCCGGGTCCGGTGATCCGGATGCGGCGCATGCGTGTGGTGATTTGCTCGATCTCCCGGACCGTGCCGTGCAGGAACACGCTCATGGCGCCGGCTCCCAGCGCTCGCCCGTGGGCAGGTCCACCACCGTCAGATCCGCGCCGGCCAGGGCGACCGCGTCCGCGGCGGTGCCCGCGGTGCGGAACAACTTCGAAAGCGGATCGTGCCCGTGGGCGTCGTGCACCGGGACCAGCACCTTCGCGCCGAGCACGGACGCCCCGGCCACGGCCTGGGCGGGGTTCATCACCATCGGCGGTCCGAGCGGCGGCCGCAGGCCGTTCACCGGCAGCAGGGCCAGATCCACCGGCGGATGCTCGGCGCGGTAGCGCTCCAGCAGCGCCACGTCGGCGATCTCTCCGCCGAAGAACAGCCGGGCGCCCGCCGTGCCGAACACGTAGGCGTTGTTGGGCCACACCAGGGTCCGCCCGGCGGGCACGACCCGCATGGACACCGTGGGCGCGATCTCGCGCGTTTCTCCCCAGCGCACCCGCTCCGCGCGCCGGAAGCCCAGCGCCTTCGCCCGGCGGGCCATGCCCGCGGTGGGTACGTACAGCGGCGTGCGGTCCTTGCCGGGAAGCTCCCGCAGCCCGCGCAGGTCCCAGTGGTTGGTGGCCGGGTTGGTGACGACGATCGCGGCGAGGGGCGGCAGGTCGGCGACCCGCAGCCCGAGTGGCTCGCCGCGGCGCAGGTACCAGCGTTCGATGAACCACGGGTCGGTGAGCACGGCGTGGCCGTCCAGTTCGAGCAGTACGCAGGAGTTGACCACGCGGGTGACGGCGATGGATTGCTTGAGCATGCCGCCACCGTGCCGGTTAATGTTCACATGAAGTCAAGCGAGGAGCTGACCATCGGCGAGCTGGCGGACCGGTTCGGCCTCGCCCCGCATGTGCTGCGGCACTGGGAGAGCATGGGCCTGATCGAACCCGCTCGGCGTGCCAGTGGTCAGCGCCGCTACGGACAGGACGCGCTGGAGCGAGTCGCGCTGATCCTGATGGGAAAGGAGGCCGGTCTCGGGCTGCGCGAGCTGAGCGCCGTGCTGTCGGCCCCCGATCCGATGGACCACCGGGATCTGCTGCGCCGCCACGTCGCCGAGCTGGAACAGCGCATCGCACGGGCACAGGCGGCCAAAGACCTCATCGAGCATGCTCTCGCCTGCCCGCACAGGTTCGCGGAGTGCGCGCACGCCCGCGAGCAGATCGCGGCGCGTATCCCTCCCGGCCGGGGGAACCGGGCCACCGGCACCCCCTGACGCCCAGGGCGGTCTGCCGGTCAGGCGCCCGCCGCCGCGACCGACTCCCGGAGGCGGATGGGCATCGGCACGCGATGCACCTCGCCCTCCCGGTGGTCGTCCTCATGGTCCCGGCCGATCTCCTCGAACAGCAC
>JADGHA010000585.1 GCA_019689695.1 Micromonosporaceae bacterium
CAGGTCGCCCGCGAACTGGGGATGAGTCACGAGACGCTGCGGAACTGGGTTCGCAAGCAGGAACGGCAGACCGGGACGGGTCCGGCGGTCTCGGGTGGGCTACTCCCGTGCCGGCGATGAGAATGTCGCACCCGTTGAGTAGGGTGGCTGCGTCCCGGTGGGGAGGGCTTCCGTGCAGCAGACGAGTGGCGCGTCGTTCGGCCTGGACGACTTCGGTCTCGACGACCGGATGCGGCTGTTCAGCTACGTGACCGCGGACAACCGCGTCGCGTACCTGTGGGTGCTGCGCGCGTTCGACGGCGCACGGGCCAGCTACCACGTCGTGCTGCACACGTCCGAGGTGGCCGCCGCCATGGCCCGGCTGTCGGCGCAGTACCCGGAGTGCCCGGATCCCGACGGGCTGGAACTGCCACGCCTGCTGGACATGCTGGTGGACTGGGGCGTGCTGGATCGGGGCCAGGACGGGACCCGGGCCACCACCCTGGCGGAGTACCGCAACCGCCATTCCGTGTACCAGTTCACCGAGGCCGGCTACCGGGCACATCGCGCGGTCGAGAGCGTGTTGGCGGCCGGGCTGGAGGACAGTTCCCTGTCCCGGCTGGTCTTCGCCGATCTGCTCGCAGATCTCAAGGCCCTGGCCGTCGCCAACGCGGATGGTGACGCCGAGGAGGTGTACCGCAAGCTCAACCGGCTGGACCGGGCGCTGGCCGACGTCGCGGAGCGGGCGGCGCGGTTCTACCACATGCTCGGCGATCTGGGTCGCACGCACGACGCGCGGCCCGAGGTGTTCCTGGCCCACAAGGATGCGCTGCTGACCCACCTGAAGGATTTCCACGACGAGTTGCAGCGATATACGCCGCGGCTGCGCGCGGCGGTGCAGGAGGTGGAGGCCACCGGCCTGGACCGGCTGGTGGAGGCCGCCGCCGAGGTGGACGAGCGGCTGTTCGCCACGCCGGCCGAGCGGCTGGCGGACTGGCGCCGCCGGTGGGCCGGTCTGCGGTCCTGGCTGGCGCCACCGGACGCGGGAGCCCCGAGTGAGGCCGACCGACTGGCGATGGCGACCATGGCGGCCATCGGTGACGTGCTGGCCCTGCTGCGCCGGGTGACGGAATCGCGCCGCGGCGGGGTCAGCCGCGAGTCACAGCTTCGCCATCTGGCGGCCTGGTTCACAAACGTGGCGACGGAGCAGGCCGGGCACGCGCTGTTCGATGTGGTGTTCGGGCTCGGCGGTCCGCGGCACGTCGGGGTGGCGCATGAGGATCCGGAGGCGATTCCCATGCGGCTGTCCTGGTGGGACGCCCCCGCGGTCGAGTTGTCCCGGACACTGGTTCAGTTCGGCCGGGTGCCGGGGCAGGGCAACGGGCGGCCGGCCCGGGTCGAGCGCTGCGACGCGGCCCGGCGGCACTTGCGGCAGCGGCAGCTCGACCAGGAGCGCCGGCACGTCGAGGCGGCGGCGGGACTGGCCGGCGCGGTGCCACACGCCGAGGCAGAGCTGGACGAGGCCCAGCTGGACGTGCTGCTGCGGCTGCTGAACATGGCGCTGGCCGCGCGGGTGGCTGGCCGGCCGGCGGTGCCGCTGGCGGCGGCGGGTTTCGGCGTGCGGCTGACGCTGACGCCGACCCCGCGTCGGTTCGCCACGGTGGCCACGGTGAAGGGCCGGCTGCACCTCGACGGTTACTCCCTGAGCGTCACACCGGCCGACCGGACCACGAGCCGGTCCCACCACGGGGCGGGGACATGAGGTTCGCCGCGGACATCTCCGACCTGGAGCTCGGCGACTACCAGCGGGCGGTGCGCCTGCTGCTGCGGCATCCGCTGATCACGTCCACCTGGCCCGACGATCGGGCGCTGCCCAGGGTGCGCCGGTTCTCCGCCCAGCTGCGCCGGGACTTGGCCGAGGCATTCGGGTACCGGTTGGAGCTGCACGGCTCGACGGCCCGCCTGGTGCGGACCGCGGACGCGCTCGATCCGGACCGCCCGGCGGTGACCCGCAGCGGGCGGCCATTCGATCGGCAGCGGTACGCGTACCTGTCGCTGTGCCTGGCGGTGCTGGGCCGGGCAGGCATCCAGATCACGCTCAGCGAGCTCGCGGACGCGGTCGGTTCTGACGCCAACCGTATCGCCGGGCTCGGCTTCGACCCGGACTCCGGGGCGGACCGGCGGGCGCTGGTCGACGCGGTGGGCTGGCTGGAGGAGCGGGGTGTGGTGCGGCTGACCGACGGGTCCAGCGCATCGTGGGCGGGCGACCCGGCCGGCGGCGAGGCGTTGTACGACATCGCGCGGGATGTGGTCTTCGCGCTGTTCCGACCACCGCGAATGCTGCACGTCGACTCGGTCCGGGCATTGCTGGAG
>JADGHA010000586.1 GCA_019689695.1 Micromonosporaceae bacterium
TCCCGGGGCGGGTACGGGCCGGCCGGCGACGGGTAGTGCTCCGGCGGGGGGTAGCCCCCGGGCGTGACGGGTGCCCGGCCCGGGTGCGGTGTTGGCGATTCGTGACCTGGCGTCCCATATTCTGGGCCGGGTGGTTGCTGCCCGGGTCGCCGGTCGCGGGTGGACGACTGGTAGACCCCGCCGCGGCCGGGCGGGGAGACCGTGTGGCCGTCGGGCGTCGCGACCCCGTGCCCGCCATGCTCATCCGGCCCGCGCTGAGCCTCCGCGCCGCCCCGCTGACCTGCGCCGCCGGCTTCCGGCGGGCGCCGCCGGCCGCGCGCCTTCGGCCACGACCGGGTCGGCGTCCCGGCCCAGGCCGGGTCGGCCGGCCGTTGCCGGTCGTCGGAGCGGTCGTGGCTCACGCGGGGGTCACCTCACCCAGAAATGTAGCGGTGGGCAGCCGCAGTCGGCGGGTAGAGTCACCCGGCCCGGATGCAAGGAGACGTTGCTGAAGGAGGGTATCGGCGTGCCCTTCCTCACCGCCACTGCGGCTCGGCGCAAATCAGCCAACTTTCCCCGACAGGTACGGATATTGGGGGTGCTGGCCTGGTCGGGTTTCCGGCGGTTCGCGACATATCGACAGGCTACCGCCGGCTGCGCGGTGACCAACATGGCGAGCCGACCTGTCCGGCCGCACGGCGAGGACGGGATCGCCTGCCGCTACGCGATGCCCGCGGCTGCGCCGCCGCTCACTGCGGATGCTCCATGACGAGCAGGCACCACGTGCCCGGCTCCAGTGCCTCGTACTGGTGGGAGACGTCCCCGGCGAACACCGCGTAGTCGCCCGGCCCCAGGTCGACCGGCGCATCCGCGGGCCCCGTGCGGATCCGGCCGGCGGCGACCACCAGGTGCTCGACGGTGCCCGGGGTGTGCGGCTCGGCATGGCGGCCGGCGCCCGGTTCGAGCTCGATGCGGTAGATGTCGCGGCGGGCGTGCAGGGACCCCGCCGCCAGCAGGATGCCGGTGAAGTCGGCGTGGTCTGCCTCGAGCCGCAGGCCCTCGCCCTTGCGCACCACCCGGACCGCCGGCGAGGGGGGCTCGACCAGGCGGCTGATCGGGACGCCGAGGGCCACCCCGAGCGCCCAGAGCGTCTCCACGCTCGGGTTCCCGGTGCCGGCCTCGAGCTGCGAGAGGGTCGACTTGGCCACGCCGGCCCGGCGGGCCAGCTCGGCCAGGGAGATTCCGACGCGCTCCCGCTCCCGGCGCAACGCGCCAGCGATCGTGGCGGCGAGCCCGGCCGGTGTGTTCGGCATGTCGGTCCTTTCGTTCGTCTTGACGAACGACTCAGCTGCTGTCCATTATTTTGAACGATGGGGACATCAGAACGAACATCGACCTCCCGCCTGGCGCGCGACGTGGCGGCCATCGCCGTCGCCATCACCGCCGTCGGAGTCTCTTTCGGGGCCATCGCCACCGCCGCCGGCCTGCCCGCCTGGCTGGTCTGCGCGATGTCCGTGCTGGTGTTCGCGGGCGGCTCGCAGTTCATGGCGGTCGGGCTGATCGCAGCGGGCAACCCCGTCGCCGCGGTCCTCGCCGGCCTGCTGCTCAATGCCCGACACCTGCCGTTCGGCCTGGCCATAGCGGGCCCGGTCCTCGGCGGCGGCCGGTGGACCACCCTGGTCGGCAGCCACCTGATGATCGACGAGTCGGTGGCGTTCGCGCTGGCCCAGCCGGACGCGTCGGCCCGCCGCCGGGCGTACTGGCTGGCCGGCGGCACCCTGTTCGTGGGCTGGAACGCCGGCACCCTGCTCGGCGTGGTGCTGGGCGGGGCGGCCGGCGACCCCGGCGTGCTGGGCCTGGATGCGGCGTTCCCCGCCGGGCTGGTCGCGCTGCTGTTGCCGTCGCTGCGCGGCGTCGAGGCCCGCCGGGTGGCGCTGGCCGGCGCCGCGCTCGCCGTGCTCACCACCCCGCTGCTGCCCGCCGGGCTGCCGGTGCTGCTCGCGCTGGCCGGCCTTGCGGCGCTGGCCCTGCCGCTGCCGCCCCGCCGGGAGGCGCCGTGCTGATCGTCGCGGTGTTGCTGCTCGCCGCCGGCACGTACGGTTTCCGGCTCGCCGGGGTGCTGCTGGCCGGCCGGCTGGCGCTGCCGGATCGGGTACGCCGGATGCTGCCGCTGGTCGCGGCGACCCTGCTCGCCGCCCTGGCCGCCACCGCCGCGCTGACCGAGGGCGGCGGGTTCGCCGGCGTGGCGCGGCCCGCCGGCGTCCTGGTCGGTGTCGTGCTGGCCTGGCGCCGGGCGCCGTTCATCGTCGTCGTCGTGCCCGGGGGGGGGGCACCCCCCCCCCCCCCCCCCCCCCCCCCCCCCCCCCC
>JADGHA010000587.1 GCA_019689695.1 Micromonosporaceae bacterium
GGCGTAGCCGGAGGTCCACGGTGGTGTCGTCCTGCCCGGGGTCGAGCGTGCCCAGCACGTCCCCGGCGACCGGGGCACCGCCGGCCCAGGATCCGCCGGCGGTCAGCTCCGCCTCGAGGCGCTCGGCCAGCTGGCGGACCGACAGCGCCCGCAGCCGCGCCGCGGCCAGCTCGATCGCCAGCGGCAGCCCGTCCAGCCGCTGCGCCACCCGGGCCAGGTCGGGCAGCTCGGCCGGATCCGCGCGCCGGCCGCCGCGCGCCGCCGCGGTCCGGTCCATCAGCAGCGCGACCGCATCGCTCGGGCCGCCGTCGTGCCCGGGCTCCAGGGACATCGGCGGGATCCGCCACACCAGTTCACCCGGTACGTTGAACGGCTCTCGACTAGTCGCCAGCACCTTCACCCCGCGCCCACCGGCGAGCAGCCGGGAGACGACCTCAGCCGCGGCGGCCAGCTGCGCGTCGCAGGTGTCCAGCAGCACCAGCATCCGGCGCCCGGCCGCGTACTCCGCCAGGGTGTCCAGGACCGGGCGGCCCGGCTCCGGCCGCAGCCCGAGCACCGCGGCGACCTCGAACGCCACCAGCCCCGGGTCGGTCACCGAGGCGAGGTCGACGAACCAGACCCCGTCCGGATAGGGGCAGCCGGCCCCGTCGCTCGGCGGTGACCCGGTGGTCTCCCCACCCTCGTTCGCGCCCTGCGCAAACTCGCTGGCGAGCTCCAGTGCGAGCCGGGTCTTGCCGGCGCCGCCCGCGCCGACCACGGTGACCAGCCGGTGCTGGTCCACCAACCGCCTCAGCTCGGCCCGCTCCCGTTCCCGGCCGACGAACGAGGTGACCGGGTTGGGCAGGTTGTGCGACGCGGCGTCCAACGTGCGGGGGCGCGGGAACTGCCGCTCCAGGCCCGGCGCGACGAGCTGGTAGAGCCGCTCCCGGCCGTCGAAGCCGCGCAGCCGGTGCAGCCCGAGATCGAGCAGCCAGGCGTGCTCGGGCAGGGCGCTGGCGTGCTGCGCGGTCGCCGCCGAGCAGAGCACCTGCCCGCCGTGCGCCGCCGCGGCCACCCGCTGCGCGCGGTGCACCTCGGCGCTGGCGTACTCCCCGCCGACCGGCTCCGCATACCCGGTATGCAGGCCCATCCGGACCTTCGGCCGGGCACCCGGCACCGGCCAGTGGTGCTCGGCGAGGGCGCGCTGCGCGGCCAGGCACGCCTTCAGCGCGGCCGCCGCGTCCGAGAAGGCGAAGAAGTAGCTGTCCCCCTCGGTGAACAGCTCAGCGCCGTCGCAGGCGGTCAACGTACGCCGGAGAACCGCGCGGTGCTCGTTGAGCACCGGTCGGTAGCCGGAACCGAGCATCTGGGCCAACCGGGTTGAACCCTCGATGTCGGTGAAGAGGAAAGTCACCAGCCCGGTTGGCAGGTGCGACCTAACCGACACGTAGAACCTCCGCCCCCCTGGAAGTCGCCGTTCATGCTGCCGCATCCGGGCTAGCCGATGCATCGTAGAAACGGACGACTCGGACCTGCTCAAGGTCAAAGACGGTGGTGACACCGGGCGCGGGTAGGTCGTCCGGCGGGGTAGGTGGAGGGTGTTCGGGTGACTCGGTGCGGACCGGCGGACCCGTTCCCGAGCCGGGTGGGCAACGGCCCGGGCCAGTTAGGCAACGGCCCGGGCCGGTTGGATAACGGCCCGGGCCGGGTGGGCGACGGAGCGCGGCCTACCGGTCGATGGCGTTCAGCAGCCGCAGGCACCGCCGCAGCAGCCGCCTCCGCCCGACCGGGCAGCCGGCCGGTCGCCGGTGCCCGGCCCATTCGCCGTGACGGCGACCGTCGTCAACAGCTTCACTGTGTCGTCGTGTCCCTGCGGGCACTCGGCCGGCGCCGAGGACTCGCTCATCGGCCGGCTCACCTCGAAGGTGTCGCCGCAGGCGCGGCAGCGGAACTCGTACCGGGGCATGTCACGAGAATACGTGGTGGGCTTCGGCGTGGAACAGGACAATACGACATACTCGACCGGTGGTGAACGGGGAGGAGCCGTCAGCCGTGGACGCCGTGCCGCTGCGCCGCGCCGCACCGGAGGGGCCCGACCAGACCCGCGACGAGCAGGCCGGCGAGGCTCTCCGCGACGAGACCAGCCGCGAGGCCAGCGACGAGGCCAGCCGCGAGGCCAGCGGCGACGGATCGGCCCGTGAGGCCAGCGACGAGCCGGCCCGCGAGGCCGGCGGCACCGGGTCGAGTGGGGATCTGCCAGGCGGTGAGCGGCTGGCGCCGCGCCGGCATCGGCGGAGGCTCGCCGGTCGCGGCGCGGCTGCGGCGGGCCCGGGGAATTTTAAAAAATGACGGGCCCCCACCCAACA
>JADGHA010000588.1 GCA_019689695.1 Micromonosporaceae bacterium
CCCCCGTGCCAACCAAGGAGTATGCGACGTGAGCGAGCAGACCTTCACCCGGCGCCTGGCCGACTTCATCGTCGGCACCTCGCGGGCCGACTTCGCGCCCGGCGCCGCCGAGGCCGCGGTCCGGCCGATCATCGACACCATCGGCGTGATCATGGCCGGCTCATCCGGCGACGCCGGCCGGCAGGTGCTGGAGTATGCCCGCCGGCTCGTCCCCAGCAGCGCCCCAACCTGGACCGGCGCACCGGCCGGGCTGCCGCCGGAGATCGCGGCGATGGTCAGCTCCACGCTCGGCCACGCTCTGGACTACGACGACGAGTTGGCCGGCACCGGCCACCCAAGCTCCATCCTGGTCTCCGCAATTCTCGCGCTGCCGCTGCCGAAGCTGTCCGGCCGGCAGATGATCGACGCGTTCGTCATCGGCTACGAGGTGAACGTCAAGGTGGCCAACGTGGTCGGCCACGGCCACTACCGCAAGGGCTGGCATACCACGGCCACGGTCGGCGGCTTCGGCTCAGTCGCCGCCGCGGCGAAGCTGCTCGGCCTCAACGCAACCCAGACCCGCATGGCGCTGGGCATCGTCGCCTCCCTCGCCGGCGGGCTGCAGCGCAACTTCGGCACGATGACCAAGCCGCTGCACAGTGGACTTGCCGCCCGCAACGGGGTACTCGCCGCGCAACTTGCCGCGGCCGGTTTCACCGCCGCCGAGGACGTGCTCGACGGCGAGCGCGGGTTCGTCGACATCTACGCGGCCGGCGGGGCGGACCTGACCGCAGTGGACCGGATCGCCAACCCGTGGGCGATCCTCGACCCCGGCCCGACCCTGAAAAAGTACCCGTGCTGCTACGCCACCCACCGGGCGATCGACGGCGTGCTGCGGCTCGCTACCGAGCACGGCATCAGTGCCGACCGGGTCGCCAGGATCGTCGACCGGGCGCCGACCTTCGGCCTGCGGCCGCTGATCCACCACAACCCGCAGACAGGCCTGCAGGGCAAGTTCTCCATGGAGTACGTCCTCGCCGCCGCGCTACTGGACAAGGAGGTGGTACTGGACAGCTTCACCGACGCGGCGGTCCAGCGGCCGGAGGTGCGTCGCCTGATGGCGCTGGTGGACGCGAAGGAGGACCCGCGGTGCCGGCCGGAGGACCCGCAAGCGCTGCACAGCGGCGCCGGATCCGGTGGCTTCCACGAGGTCACCCTGGTCACCACCGACGGCCGGGAGTACCAGTGCACCGTCCAGTACCCGAGTGGCTCACCGCACCACCCGCTGAGCTGGTCCGAGAGTGTCCACAAGTGGCACGACTGCCTGCGCGCCGGCGGCCGGGACCAGGCCCGTGGCGAACGGCTGCTCAAGCGGCTGCAGGAACTCGACCAGGTCGAGGATGTGCACGCGCTGCTGGCCGAGGCGGCGGAGTAGGACGGACGCGGCCATGGACATCAGGCTCGCCGGCCGGACCGCGCTGGTCACCGGGGCAGGACGCAACATCGGACGGGCGATCGCGCGCAAGCTGGCCGGCTCGGGCGCCCGGCTGGTCTGCGGCTATGTCCGGGACCCGGAGGCCGCCAAGGCGGTGGTGGCCGAGATAGAGGCGGCCGGCGGCACGGCCGATGCCTGCCGCCTCGACCTCACCGACGTGCCCGGGATCCGGGCCACGGTCCGGCGACTGCACGAGCGCGGCGTCGGCGTGGACATCCTGGTCAACAACGCGGCCATCCGCCCCCGCACGGCGATCGGGGACGTGACCGTCGAGGAATGGGACGAGGTCCACGCCACGAACCTGCGCGGCGCGTTCTTCCTCGCGCAGGCGGTACTGCCGCACATGCTCCGGCAACGCTGGGGCCGCATCGTCAACATCGCCGGCATCGACGCCTATCACGGCAGTGTCCAGCGGCCGCATGTGGTCGCCTCCAAGCTGGGCCTGGTCGGGCTGGGCCGGGCGCTGGCCAACGAGACCGCGCGGTTCGGGGTGACCGTCAACACCGTGGTGCCCGGGGTGCTGGACACCCACCGCTACCGGCACGGCTCCGACGACATCGACCGGGTGATGGCGGCCGCTCTCCAGGTGGTCCCGATGGCCCGGCTGGGCACCGCCGAGGACGTGGCCAGCGCCTGCGTCTTCCTCGCCTCGGAGCACGCCGGCTACATCACCGGGCAGGAGCTGCTGGTGTCCGGCGGCGCCTATCCGCTGGTCCGGCAGCCGCACCGCGAGGAGCCGATCCAGGACGGCGCGGGCGCTGCCGGAGAAAACCGAAAGGAGTCTCAATGACGTTGTCAAGCCGTCTTGGACTCCGTCTTGGCCGGCGGTTCAGGCTGCCAGGTGCGGTTGTCGCGCAGCAGGGCCCAC
>JADGHA010000589.1 GCA_019689695.1 Micromonosporaceae bacterium
GTGTCATACCGGGTGCGGGTCAGGGGAGGGCGAGGGCGGGTTTCAGGAAGGGGGCGAGGACCGCGGCGTACTCGGGCGTGATGTGGCTGCTGTCGCGGTAGACGACGGTGTTGCCGACGATGGCCGGACAGGTGCCGTCCACGCAGAACCAGCCGGTCGGGTCCACGGTGCCGATGCCGGCCCGCGTCGCCGCCTCGTGCAGCCTCCGGCGCTGCTCCGGGTGGTTCACCGCCTCGTCCTCGTCCAGGCCGCAGGCGGTGGCGTCGAACATGTGCCCGGACAGGCACTCCGGCACGTTCCGCCCCGGGTACGGCGTGTCCTCCAGCAGCTTCACTGTGGTCGCCGAGCGCTGCAGGGTGCGCAGCGTCTCCATCCACGCCTGCAGCCAGGCCTCGTCGGCGTCCCCCGAGCGATCCAGCGGAGTGCCGCCACGCATGAGCGAGGCGCCGACCACCATCGTCGGGTGCAGCGCCGCAATGGCCGCCAGGGCGTCCTTCCGCCATGCGGTGCACTCGTCGTAGCGCTGGCTCGTGGTGCCGGGCTTGACGACCAGCGCGTCGGCCAGCGGGCAGCCGTGCTTGGCGTACACCACCAGGCGCCAGTGCTCCTCCTTCGCCACCTGCTCCAGCGCGGGCAGCCACTGATGGGCGTGTGAGTCTCCGATGAGGACAACCGTGGTCGGCGAGGACGGGTCGCCGAGCCGGTCACACCCCGCCGACACGGCCGGCTCGATGCTCGTCACCTCCCCTACGACGATGCACTCGCCCTTCGGAGGCCCCTCGTCGATCGCATCCTCCAGCCGCGGGTTGAGGTTGGCGGGCACCGCCGTCGCGGAGGCGCTGGACCGCAGCAGGCTGGCCAGCTCCTGGTGTGCCGTGGACCTCGGCCGGGACAGCACGGCCGCGGTGTCCGTTGCCGACCCGGTGCCGGTCAGGTCGACCGCCGTCCGTGCGCTGATCAGCGCCGGCGCCGCGGCGACGGAGGTGAGCGCGGCGCCGAGGGCGAGGCCGCGGCGCGGAGAGGTGCGCAACCGTGGCCGGAACCGGATCGGGTTCTCCACCAGGTGCAGCGAGGCCGCGGCGAGCCCCAGCGCCAGGCCCATCAGTCCGATGCGGACGGCCAGGCCCGGCTCGGAGCCCAGCGCGTAGGGGGCCAGCAAGAGGACTGGCCAGTGCCACAGGTACCAGCCGTACGAGAGCCGGCCGATCCGCTGCATCGGCGGCAGGCCCAGCAGGCGGACAGCGCCGTACCGGGGGGCGGCGCAGCCACCGGCCACAATGGCCAGTGCTCCGGCCACCGGGAGCGCGGCGGCGTACCCGGGGAACGGGGTGCGTTCGGTGAACACCAGTGCGGAGGCCACCACGGCGGCGAGGCCGAGCCAGGTCAGGCCGGCGGCGAGCGCTGGCCGCAGGCGGGCGAGCCAGCCGGCGGCGAGCGCGGCCAGCGCGCCGGAGGCCAGCTCCCAGGCCCGGGCCTGGATGCCGAAGTACGCCCACGGTTGTGCGGTTCTCGTCTGCCACACGCAGACCGCGAAGGAGACCGCGCCGAGTGCCGCCAAGGCGGCCGCTGCGGCGAGGGCCGGGCGGCGCCGGCGGAAGGCCAACCAGCCTCGGGCCGCCGGTTTGGCGGCGTTGCCGGGTGCGGCCAGAAGCAGGTACAGCAGGACCGGCCAGACCAGGTAGTACTGCTCCTCCACGGCGAGCGACCAGAAGTGCTGGAAGGGGGAGGGCGCCTCCAGTGCCGCCTGGTAGTTGGTCCCCTGGGCGGCGAGCCGGAAGTTGATCGCGTAGAGGGCGCTGGCCAGGCCGTCGTGCGAGACGCGCTGGGCGAGCAGCGGCGGCATCCAGTGCCAGGCCGCGGCGAGGGTGGCGACCACGACCAGGGCCGCCGCCGGTAGCAGCCGGGCGATGCGGCGGGCGTAGAACGCGGCGAACGAGATCCGGCCGCGGTCGCGTACCTCCCGGAACAGGTGCGAGGTGATCAGGAAGCCGGAGATGACGAAGAAGACGTCCACGCCGACGTAGCCACCGCCGACAATGCCCACTCCCGCGTGGTAGGCGACCACGAGCAGAATGGCCACGGCGCGGAGGCCCTCGACGTCCGGACGGAAGTGCCGCTCAGGGCCGGTGTCAGTGACATTCGGGGTCGATTCGGTCACGGGCACTTGGCGAGTCAACACTCGCCACCTGTGCCCGAGCTATGGGCAGCGTGAAACGTGAATTTCTTCGCACCCCCCTCCCCGCGATCTTGCAGTTGTGCCCCCGGAAATACCACGACATGTCCCTTTTATCGGGGTACACAACTGCAAGATCGCGGGGGAAACGGCGGGATCAGGGG
>JADGHA010000590.1 GCA_019689695.1 Micromonosporaceae bacterium
GCCCCAGCCAGGCCGGGCCCACCTCGGCCGGGTAGCCGCACACCGCATAGGTGGCGGCGTAGCCGTCCCCGACCCGCACATGGGTCGGGGTCACCTGCAGCACCGCCGGCGCCGGCACCGGGTCGGCCGTCGCCGCCGCAGCACCGCGGGATTGGGCGAACAGTTTCATGACGTCCTCCTGGTCGTGATCGGAATGCCGGGCACGGCCCTCGGGCCGGGCACCGGCGGCAGGTAGGGGTCGACCGCGCCGGCGAGCGCGGCGGTGACCGCACCCCCGTCGAGCGGCACAGCGGACACCCCGAGCGCGGTGAACGCGCGGACGGTCGCCTCGCGGGCCGGGCCGGCCGGGACCACGGCGAGCACCTGCCGGCGCAGCGGATCCCGGCTCTGGTCCAGCTCGAGCAGGAACGCGGCGTAGTCGTCGGCCGCCGCCCGCAGCGCCTCGTGCGGCAGCCGGGCGGTGTTGTCCAGCACCGCCTGCGCGTACGGGGCCAGGTCGTGCCGCTGCGCGGCGACCACGATCTGCGCCGGACCGGTCAACGCGTTCAGCCACTGCCCGAAGCCGGACAGCAGCACGGCCTGTTCCTGCCCGGTGCGCAACGCCACGTTGGTGGTGCCACACGCGACCAGGCACCGGGCCGCACCGTCCACGGTCAGCGTGCCGTCGCCCGCCACCGTGATGGCGGCGGTGCGCAGCGGCGCCGGCACCGGGGGAGGCGCCGCCGTCTCCACGAGCAACTGCCCCGGCCGGGCCCGGCCCGGCGCCTGCAGCCTCGGCACCTGCCGCAGCGCCAACCCGTGCCGCAGCCACACGTCCAGCGGCAGGCCGTCGCGTCGGCCGAGCGCGACCACCGCCGTCACCCCCGCCACCGGCACCGCCACCACCACCCACAGCAACGGCGGCAGCAGCGGCCCGAACCGGGAGTACAGCAGCCAGCCGGCACCGGCGACGGCGCCGATGATGGCAAGCTGCCGGAAGGTCAGACCCCAGGCAATCTTGTCCGGGGCGCCGATGTCCGCGGGCACCGGCACCCGGGGCACCTCATCGTCCATAGGAGACACTCCGTGGGTGGGTGGATGGTCAGCGGCGGATCGGGATGCGCAGGTGACGGGTGATCGACTGGACGACCACGGCCCGCAGCACCACCCCGGCGGGGGAGACCTGGCCGCCCCGGGCGACGTAGCGGCCGACCAGCTTCGGAATCCGCACGGTGACCATCAGCAGGCAGGCGGCGATGAACAGGTTGAACACGTCGGTGCTCGCGCCCGCGGGAAGGCCCAGCAGAATCGGCGCGTTGTTCCGCGGGTCCAGCAGCAGGTTCACCCCGGTGCTGAAGAACGTGGCCTGCAGCAGCGGCGTGGCCAAACAGCCCAGCAGCGACCGCCACCACAGCCCGGCCGCGGCCTGCGTGTGCGGCAGGGCGTAGCACGCCAGCGCGACCGGGGCGATCCCGGCCAGCACGATCAGCGTCGCGACCCGCACGAACCAGCCGACCAGCAGCAGGTAGACCAGCACGACGATGATCAGCCCGATCACCACCGCGAGCACCGCCGCGGACGGGCTCTTGACCGCGCCGGCGATGCGGGCCTTGACGAACTCGACGACCCGCCGGCCGGACGCGGTCTCGCCGACCATCGCCACCGTCAACGCGTTGGCGACCTCCACGAGCATCCGGCACAGCTCGACACCGACGTTCGACGCCACGAACCCGACCACCAGCCGCGGCAGCAGATCCTTGGCCTGATACCGGACCTGCAGGGTGCCGTGCGTCATCGTGATCGCCCCCGCCGCGACGATCGCCAACACGAACGCGGCGTTGACCACCACCATCGACCGGCCCACCAGCGCCTGCACCTGCGGGAAGACCGTGACGTCCGGGCTGGTGAACACGGCGGCGGTCAGCAACGAGACCAGCCCGCCGAGCATGCCCTGGACACGCTCGGCAAGCCAGTCGATCAGGCCGTTGTACAGCCAGTCCGTCATGGCGGCTAGCCGCCGAGGATGCCCTGCAACACCTGCAGGATCACCGGTGCCAGCACCGCCAAGGCGTATCCGGCCAGGGCCGCCTTGAAGCTGCTCTTGGCCTGCTCGGCCTGCGCCGGGTCACCGCCGGCCGTCATGTACCGCAGCCCACCGATGACCAGGAACAAGGTGGCCACCGCCGCCAAGATCCCCATCACCCACAACTTGATGCCATCGATAACCTCCGGAATCGACTTCGGCCCCGGCGGCTTCGGCGAAGGAGCGGCGGCGAGCAGGTCCCCGACGGCAGAGACGAGGGTGTACGCGTGCATGAGCAGTCTCCACAAAGACTCACCGGACCGCCCC
>JADGHA010000591.1 GCA_019689695.1 Micromonosporaceae bacterium
AACTTCGCCTACACCGCCGGTGGCTGGCGGGTGGAGAAGCATCCGCGGTTCCTGGCCGACGTCAACGGTGACGGTCGTGCGGACATCGTCGGCTTCGGGGACGGCGGGGTGTGGGTGTCGCTGTCCAACGGGGACGGCACGTTCGCGGCACCGCAGCTGGTGGTGGAGAACTTCGGCTACACGGCCGGTGGTTGGCGGGTGGAGAAGCACCCGCGGCTGCTGGCCGACACCACTGGCGACGGCAAGCTCGACATCGTCGGGTTCGGTGAGGCGGGGGTCTGGGTCTCCCGCGGGCTCGGCGGCGGCACGTTCGAGCCACCGGGTCTGGTCATCACCAACTTCGGGTACTCGGCCGGTGGCTGGCGGGTGGAGAAGCACCCGCGGTTCCTGGCCGACATCACCGGCGACCGCCGGGCGGACGTGGTCGGCTTCGGAGACGCCGGGGTCTGGATCTACCGGTCCTGAGCACGTTCCCAGGTGGGAGGCCCGGATTCGGACATACCCGGGCCTCCCGTGGCATACAGTTCAGGCATGGGGATCGTCTCACCGGGGTTCCGCGGGCGGCCGCGCGAGTCCGGCCCCGAGCTGCCGCCGGGCCAGTACCTGACCCGGGACTTCCCGGTGCTGTCGGCGGGCCCGACGCCGCGGGTGCCGTTGGACCAGTGGGAGTTCACGATCACCACCGAGACGGGGCAGGCGCACCGCTGGTCCTGGGCGGATCTGATGGCGTTGCCGGGCGACACGCCGACGGTGGACATCCACTGTGTCACGAAGTGGTCGAAGCTCGGCACGAACTGGCAGGGTGTGCCTCTGGACATGCTGATGGCGGACGTGACGACCGACGCCGACTACGCGCTCGTGCAGTCGTACGGCGGGTACACCACGAACCTGCCGCTGCAGGACCTGCGCGACGGGCAGGCGTGGATCGCGTACCGCTTCGAAGGGGAGGACCTGGCGCCCGAGCACGGCGGCCCGGCCCGGCTGCTCGTGCCGCACCTGTACTTCTGGAAGTCGGCCAAGTGGGTGCGCGGCATCCAGTTGATGCTCGAGGACGAGCCGGGCTTCTGGGAGTCGGCTGGCTATCACAACTACGGTGACCCATGGCGCGAGCAGCGGTACCAGGGCGACTAGCCTGGCGGGTGGCCCGGCTGGCCGGCTACCGGGACGAGACACCGACGGTGCGGACGCTGGTGCTGGACGTCGAGGGCTGGCCCGGGCACCTGCCCGGGCAGCACGTCGACGTCCGGCTCACCGCCGAGGACGGCTACCGCGCCCAGCGCAGCTATTCGCTGGCGGGACCGGACAGCGGGGAGCGGATCGAGCTGACCGTCGAGCGGCTGCCGGACGGGGAGGTCTCGCCGTACCTGACAGAGGTGTTCTCGGTCGGCGACCCGGTGGAGGTCCGCGGGCCGGTGGGCGGCTGGTTCGTCTGGCGCCCGGCCGCCACCGAGCCGGTGCTGCTGGTGGCCGGCGGCGTCGGCCTGGTCCCGCTGATGGCGATGCTGAGGGCCCGCCGGCAGGCCGGCAGCCGGGTGCCGTTCCGGCTGGTCTACTCGGTGCGTTCGCCGGCCGAGGTGCTCTACACCGGCGAGCTGCGCCAGCCCCAGCCTGGGGTGGACATCAGCTACGTCTACACCCGCGAGGCGCCGGAAGGGTTTCCCCGGCCGCCGGGGCGGATCTCTGTCGCGGACGTGAACTCCGGCGGCTGGCCGCCGGAGTTCGAACCGACCTGTTTCGTGTGCGGTCCGACCGGTTTCGTGGAGGCGGTGGCCGACATGCTGGTCGCCCTCGGCCACGACCCGAGCCGGGTGAAGACCGAGCGGTTCGGGCCGACTGGGGGCTGAGACGCCGGA
Organism: Micromonosporaceae bacterium; assembly: GCA_019689695.1. Classification (GTDB taxonomy): domain Bacteria; phylum Actinomycetota; class Actinomycetes; order Mycobacteriales; family Micromonosporaceae; genus JADGHA01. The sequence goes on from JADGHA010000591.1 coordinate 1,854, forward strand.
TGACGTCCGAGCGGGCGGAGTGGGGGAGACACCAAGTGGACTCTGAGATGTATGAGGACGGCAACGCCCTGGCCGGCCCCCTGGGGGAGATCTTCACCATGGATGTGACCGTGGCGGTCAGCCGGTGCGCCGGATGCGGGCTGGCCGGCCCGGTGGCCCGGCTACACGTCTACCGGCACGCCCCCGGCTGGGTGGCCCGCTGCCCGGCCTGCGAGGGGGTCGTCCTGCGCCTGGTCCGCGGGCCGGACTCCGCCTGGCTGGACCTGACCGGCGCGGTCAGCCTCCGCCTGCCGATGCCTACTCTGTAGCCCGGTCCGTCCGCTCGGCGGCCGGGTCGCCACCGGTGGACGCGTCGCTGGTGGTCCCGCCGGTGGGGGTGTCCATGCCGCCGCTGGTGGCGTCGCCGGAGGTGGTCGGCGCGACCTTCCCGCCCTGCCCGCCGCGCTGGCCGGTGGCGTGGCGCATCCCCGGCC
>JADGHA010000592.1 GCA_019689695.1 Micromonosporaceae bacterium
GGGGCCCGCTCGGGGGGGGGGGCCCCCCCCGGGGGGGCCGGGGGGGGGGCGCGCCGCTTCAGAACTTCGGTGCGTCGGGGGCTTCCAGCAGGCCCAGCCGCAGCGCGGTCATCAGCGCCTGCGCGCGGTTGGCCGCGCCCAGCTTCTCGTACAGCTTGGAGATGTGGGTCTTGGCCGTGGACTCGCTGACGAACAGCTGCTTGGCGATGCCGGCCACGCTCATCCCGTCGGCGAGCAGGCGCAGCACCTGGCCCTCGCGCGGCGACAGCTGGGGACCGGAGGGGGCAAGGCGCCGCTTCATCGCCTCGGCCAGGTCTGCGGCGGTGAACGCGGACGGCGCGGACGCGGCGTGCCGGGCCGCGGCGACCACCTCGTCGGCCGGCGCGGTCTTCGGCACGAACGCGCTGGCGCCCGCCTCCAGCGCGCCGAAGAGCTGGTCGTCCCCGGCGTACATGGTCAGGACCACGATGCCCATGGTGGCGCTGGACTTGCGCAATGCCCGGGTGGCCTCCAGGCCACTGCCGTCGGGCAGCCGCAGGTCCATGATCACCACGTCCGGCTGCAGCGCGCCGGCCTGGCGGACCGCCTCGGCCGCGGTGGCCGCCTCGCCGACCACCTCGAACTGGCGGTCCCGCTCGAACGCGTGGCGCAGTCCCTTCCGGATCAGGTCATGGTCGTCGACGAGCAGCACCTTGGTGCGGGCTGCCGGTGTGGGGCTGGTGGACATGGTGGGTGTGCTCCCCTTCTATTGCTCACGCCGGCGCCGGAGGCTTCTCCGCGCCGGGTTCGCGTCGCTATGAGCCTGCCGGAGCAGTGACTCGTGGTTGTGCTCGCTCACAAGCTATCGCGCCGCGCCGAGGTTCCTGTCACAACCGCGACAGTTGTGCCATGTGGTCGCCGAGATCTGATCTCGAGACGGCCCCGGATGCGCTCAGCCCGTTCCTGCATGATGGCAAGACCGTACCGTCCGTCCGGGCGTTGCTCGGGGATGCCGTGGCCGTCGTCGGAGATCTCAATCTGCGCATACGGGGGGTCTACCGCACAAGTCACCCAGAGGTTGGCGGCGCCGGCGTGCTTGCGGGCGTTCGTGATCGCCTCCTGGGCGATGCGCAGCAGTTCGGCCTCGGTCGCCGCGGGCAGCCGCGCGGTGGACTCGTCCAGCGACAGGTGCACCCGCAGGCCGGCGGACTGCCCGACGGTCCGGGCGTACTCGGCGATCGCCGCGGCCAGCCCGCCGTGCCGGTCCACCTCGCTGCGCAGCTCGAACAGGCTCAGCCGCAGCTCGGTGATCACCCGGGTCACCTCGCCCCGCAGCGTGCGCAGCTCCTCGGCGGTCTGTTTCGCCTCCTCGGGCAGGGTGGCCAGCGCGTTGTCGATGCCGTACCCGACCATGACCAGCTCCTGGGCGACCCCGTCGTGGATCTCCCGGGCCAGCCGCTGCCGCTCCTCGTTGGTGGCCAGCTGCCGCACCTCGTCGAAGAGCAGCGCCGCCTCCAGCCGCAGCGCGGCCGGTGCGGTGACCGCGAGCACCCGGCTCACCACCGACGGCGGGTAGGCGGCGGCCACGTCCGCCTCGATGACCACCAGGCCGATCGTGCGCAGGCCGGCGACGAGCGGGACGACCAGGGCGGACACCTCGGCGCCGGGCGGCCGGGACCGGGCCTGCGACCGGTTGGAGGTCTGCGGCTGCTGGCTGGCCCACGCGTCGGCGATGGCCGAATCTGCATCCAGCGTGGTCTCCCAGTCCACCCGCTCCACACCGGACTGGGCGACCACCACCAGCCGCCCTCCGCCGCTGGCGGAGAGCACCGCCGCCCGATCCGCCCGGGTCACCGTCCGCAGCTCGTCGAGCAGGTGCTCGGCAATGCCGCCCGGGTCCAGCGTGGCGCCCGGCAGCTGGCGGGCCACGGTGCGCAGCTGGGTCAGCAGCCGGGTCGCCTCGGCGTACGGCTGGGGCCGCTCGTCGCGGCCGGCCGCCCGGCGCTCCAGGACCCCGCCCAGCAACCCGCTCAACCCGGCCAGCACCAGCCACTGCCCGCAGGTGGCGAGGTACCACATCCGGCCGATCAGCCGTCCACCGTCCGCCCCGGTCATCGCACCTGCCGCGGCCAGGACCGCGGCGGCCACCCCGAGCAGGACCGCCGCCTCGGTGACGCGCCGGCGCTGAGAGGGTCGGCCGGAGCCGGTTCCGGCCGGCTTCACCGGCAGAGCCACCGCGGTCAGCGGCACCGCCAGGTACGGCAGGATGGCACCGGCGCCCGCCCCGGAGGGCAGTGACCGCGCCTGCGCGGCGATCGCCGCGGCGCCCAGCCCCACCACGACGA